>DAINCA010000041.1:0-12503 GCA_036732645.1 Allosphingosinicella sp. | reverse complement strand
GTCGCCGAGCAGATGATCAAGCATTTCATCCAGAAGGTGCACGGCCGCCGCCGCTTCCCGCGCTGGCCGGAAATCGTCATCTGCGTGCCCTCGGGTTCGACGTCGGTGGAACGCCGCGCGATCCGCGACGCCGCCTCCAATGCCGGCGCCCGCCAGGTCTGGCTGATCGAGGAGCCGATGGCCGCGGCGATCGGCGCCGACATGCCAGTCACCGAGCCGATCGGATCCATGGTCGTCGATATTGGCGGCGGCACCACCGAAGTCGCGGTCCTCTCCCTTCGCGGCCTCGCTTACACGACCTCGGTTCGGGTCGGCGGCGACAAGATGGACGAAGCCATATCCTCTTATGTCCGGCGAAACCACAATCTGCTGATCGGCGAGGCGACCGCCGAGCGGATCAAGAAGCAGGTCGGGATCGCAAAGCCGCCGCCCGGCGGATCGGACGGTGAGACAGTCCACATCAAGGGCCGCGATCTCGTCAACGGCGTTCCGAAGGAAATCACGATCAACCAGCGGCAGATCGCCGAGGCCCTTTCGGAGCCGGTCGGAACGATCGTCGAAGGAGTCCGGATCGCGCTCGAAAATACCGCGCCGGAGCTCGCCGCGGACATCGTCGACCAGGGCATCGTCCTGACCGGCGGCGGCGCCCTCCTCAAGGGGCTTGACGAAGTCCTTCGCGACGAGACCGGGCTTCCGGTCACCGTCGCCGACGATCCGCTCACCTGCGTCGCCCTGGGCACGGGCCGGGCGATGGAGGAAGAGGTATTCCGCGGCGTCCTGCAGACGGCTTAGGATCAGGGCAGCGGACCAGGGCGGGGGCCCGGTGGCGGAGACGGTCGTGACTTGTGTGTTTTCACCGGCCGGCAACTGGCGAAAGGGGCGGACCTGATGGCGGCCCCGGGCAATCGACGGCCGGGCTTCTCACGCAAGGCCCAATACGGATTGTTCATCGGCTATGTCGTGGCCATCGCCGGAATGGTCATCGCCGTTCTTCTCCTCGCCATCGCCATCGTCGATCCCAGAGGGTTCAACGCGATCAAGGGCAGCGCGCTCGACGCGACGGCGCCGGTCAGCTCCGCCGGCCGAAGCGTCGTCCGTTTTTTCGGCGGCATCGGCGGCACCTTTTCCGATTACTTTCGTGCCGGCTCGCAGAACGCCGCCCTTCGGGCGCGGCTTGAAGCGACCGAGCGCGAGCTTCTGAAGTCCAAGTCGGCCGAGGCCGAAAATGTCCGGCTGCTCCGGCTACTGCGCCTCGCCGGCGAAGTGGAGGACGAGATCACGATCGGTCGGATCGTTTCCTCCTCTTTCCAGTCGCCGCGTCGCTTCGCCACCCTCAACGCCGGAAGTGCCTCGGGGGTGGAGATAGGTCTTCCGGTGCGGTCGATCGATGGGTTGGTAGGGCGCGTCGTCGAGACCGGACGCTGGGCGTCGCGGATCCTGCTCGTTACCGACGGACGGAGCCACGTGCCCGTTCGAATGCTCCGCGGCGGGGTTCCGGCGCTCGCCGTCGGCCGCGGCGACGGGACGGTCGAGCTCCGGACATTGGAGGTCGGCGAGAACCCATTCCGCCGCGGCGACGTCCTCGTCACCTCCGGCACCGGCGGCATTTTCCCGCCTGACATTCCGGTGGCCACGGTCATTCGGCTAGAAGGGGATTCGACGATCGCAAGGCCGATCGCCGATCCAGCCCGGCTCGATTACGCGATCGTCCAGCGCGCTTATCTGCCGGCGGCGAACGCCGCACTGGACACGGCGGAGCCAGGTCCGATCGTCCCGCCGGTGACGTCGGTTCCGCCCGATGTCGCCGCGACGCCGTCGGTTTTGACTCCCCCGCCGCGTCAGCGCGATCCCAATTACCAGCCTGCGCTCCAGCAGCCGCAGGTCGTTCCGCCATCGGCCCGGCCGCCGGCGCCGCCGGCGCGACCGCCGCAGGGGGCGCCGCGATGAGCCGCTTCATCGCCGGCTCGAGCACCGACGTCGCGATCCGTGAATTCCGTCGACAATGGGTGCCGATGCTGACGACGATCGCGGCGATCCTGCTGTCGCTGCTTCCGATCGTCGCGACCTCGCCTTTGGTGCCGGACCTCGGATTTCTGATGCTCCTCACCTGGCGGCTTCTTCGTCCCGAGATCTGGAAGCCCTATCACGCGCTCGGTCTGGGCCTTCTCAGCGACCTCGTCTCCGGCAATCCGCTGGGCCAGGCGATGTTGCTCTGGACGGCGATCTTTCTCGCTCTGGAGATCATCGACGCCCGTCTGGGATTTCGCGATTATCTGATGGACTGGCTGATCGCGGCGGCGGCGATAATCCTACAGTCACTTGGCGCCTGGTACATTGCCCTGCTGATGGGAAGTGGAATCCGATTCGCTGTGCTTGGGCCGCAAATTGCCGTGGGCGTGATCGCTTATCCGGTCGCGGCTAGGCTTGTGCTCGCGCTCGACCGGTGGCGACTCGCGCGATGAGACGGCGCGCCGTTCCTCCCATCACCGAGAGCAGCCAGGCGAACACTTTCTCCCGGCGAGCCTTCCTGGTCAGCGCCGGCCAAATCGGTCTCGCGACGATCCTGGCCGGGCGCATGGGCTATATCGCGATCGCCCAGAACGAGCGGTACAGCGACCTTGCCGAGAGCAATCGCGTCCAGATGCGTTTGATCCCGCCCCGCCGCGGCTGGATCGTCGATCGTTACGGGCAGCCGATGGCCGTCAATCGAAGTGATTACCGGGTCGATCTCATTCCCGACCAGCTCGAGGATGCCGACACGGTGATCGCGGAGCTGACGCGCCTGTTGGCGCTGACGCCGGACGACGTGACCAAGATCCGCTCCGACCTCGAAGCCGCGGCGGGCTTTCAGCCGGTGCCGGTGGCCGAGCATCTCTCGTTCGACAAGTTCGCCGCGGTGACGGTGCGACTGCCGGAGCTGCCCGGCGTTTCGCCGCTTCGCGCCTTCGCCCGCTTCTATCCGGAAGGCGCGGCGGTGGGCCATCTCATCGGCTATGTCGGAACGCCCAACCGCGAGGAGTTCGAGGCCGAGGACCGCAACCCGTTGCTCATCACGCCCGGCTTCAAGGTCGGCAAGGAAGGGCTCGAGGAAGTGATGGAGCAGCGGCTTCGCGGGCGGCCCGGCGCGGCCAGGGTCGAAGTCACCGCGCGCGGCCGTCTCGTCCGGGAGCTGAAGACGGTATCCGACGTCAGCGGCCCGCCGCTTCGAACGACGATCGATGCCGGCCTGCAAAGCTATGCGGCGCGGCGGCTCGGCGAGGAATCCGGCGCCTGCGTCGTCATGGACTGCAACAGCGGCGATCTGCTCACCTTCGCTTCGATGCCCGCTTACGATCCGAACAGCTTCGCCGACGGGATCGGCCAGAGTGAATGGCAGATGTTCGCACAGGACGAGCGCAAGCCTTTGCTCAACAAGGTCCTGAACGCGCTCTACCCGCCGGGATCGACGATCAAGCCGATGGTGGCGATGGCGCTTCAGGAAAATGGCGTCGATCCCGAGGACCGGGTCAATTGCCCGGGCGGCTATCAATTGGGCAACCGCTTTTTCCGTTGCCTCGGACGGCACGGCCCGATGAACATGCACACCGCCATCGCCCGAAGCTGCAACACCTATTTCTACGCGATGGGGCGGCGGATCGGCTATGACAAGATCGCGCCGGTGGCGCGGATGCTCGGGCTTGGCGAGAAATTCGATCTTCCGGTCGTCTCGCAAAGCTACGGCACCGTCCCGGACAGCGCCTGGAAGCGTCGCAAGTTCGCCGAGAATCCCGATCTCTACATGCGCCCCGACTGGACCGAATCCGACACGCTCAACGCCTCGATCGGCCAGGGCTATCTGATCCTCAATCCGTTGCAGCTGGCGACGATGGCCGCCTGCATCGCCTCGGGCAAGAAGGTGCGGCCGCGGATGATCGCCGGCGAGGGCCCTGCGCCAGCCACGCTTCCTTATGCGGCCGAGCATTTCGCCAAGGTCCGCGCGGGGATGGACGAAGTGGTGAACGGCGCCGGCACCGCCGGCCGGAGCCGCCTGCCCTTCCCCGACATCAGGATGGGCGGGAAGACCGGCACCGCCCAGGTCCGGAGGATCTCGGGCGGGCAACGCGGCCAGGGTGGTGACTGGAGATATCGCGACCACGGTCTGTTCGTCTTCTTCGCACCGGTCGATCGCCCGCTCTACGCGGGCGCGGTGGTGATCGAGCATGGCATGGGCGGCTCGCGGGCGGCGGCGCCGGTTGCGAAGGACGTGCTCACTTATCTGTTCGACAAGGACAAGGCGATGCAGGCGCTTCTGCCGCTGGAGGAAGCCTGGGGCGGCAATATCGCACAGCGTATGGAACGGCGGGCGCAGGCCTGGGCAGCGGCGCATCCGCCCGGCAGCAGCTCGGGCCAGGCATCGGGCTCGATCTGATGGCCAGCATCGTCCTTCCGCGTCCGATCGCCGATCTGCCCTGGAGCATGTTGTGGGTCGTGGTCGCCCTGGCCGCCTGCGGCGCGTTGGGCCTTTACTCGGCGGCCGGCGGCTCGATCACGCCGTGGGCGCTCAACCACATCGTGCGTTTCGTCGCCTTCCTGGGCCTCGCCATCTTCCTGTCCTACTTCCGGCCGCAGACCTTCCAGGAGTTCGCCTGGGCGGCTTATGGCGGCGGCCTCATCCTCCTGGTCCTGACTCTCGCGCTGGGCGTGATCGGCGGCGGCGCGCGAAGCTGGCTCGAGCTCGGCTTCCTGCGGATCCAGCCGTCGGAGCTGATGAAGCCGGTCCTGGTGCTCGTCCTTGCCCGCTTCTACGCGATGGTGCCGCCGCGCGAGCTCAACCGATGGTCGGCGATCTGGCCGGTCGGGGTGTTCCTGGCGCCGCCGATCCTCCTGATTCTGCTCCAGCCGGACTTCGGCACCGCCTGCCTGATCATGCTGGCGACGGTAGCGATGATGTTTCTCGCCGGCCTGCCGCTGAAATTGTTCATCGGCGGCGGCCTCGCCTTGGCCGCGGCGATGCCGCTCGCTTATTCGATGATGCTTCCGCACCAGCAACGGCGGGTCCTCATCTTCCTCAACCCGGAGCAGGACCCGCTCGGCGCCGGCTACCACATCCAGCAGTCGCAGATCGCGATCGGGTCCGGCGGGATCTTCGGCAAGGGCTTCCTCAACGGATCGCAGAGCCACCTTCAGTATCTGCCAGAGCAGCATACCGATTTCATTTTCTCCGCTTTGGCCGAGGAATGGGGCCTTCTGGGCGGCGTGATCCTCATCCTCCTGTTCACTCTGTTGATGCGCTGGGGGATGAAGGTCGCGACCGAGGCCAAGGGGCGGTTCGAGCGGCTGGCCGCGGCCGGGCTGACGATGACGATCTTCTTCTATCTCGCGATCAATCTGATGATGGTGATGGGTCTGGCACCCGTCGTCGGCATCCCGCTGCCCCTCGTTTCTTATGGTGGTTCGGCGATGCTGACGGTGATGATCTGCCTCGGCATCCTGATGTCGATCGATCGCCACAACCGCCAGGACACGCGCCGCCGCTGAGCGGCCGCTGGCCATTGCATTCACCGGACGCCGCCCCTAAATGCGGCTTCCGCGCGGGCCTTCCGGCCCTCGCCCGCCTTACGGCGCCGGACGCATAGCTCAGTTGGTAGAGCAGCTGACTCTTAATCAGCGGGTCCCAGGTTCGAGCCCTGGTGCGTCCACCACTACCGATGATGAAATGTGGCCGAGCCTCCGCGGATGTGACTTCGCTCGGCCGAGCAGCATGCCTTCCGGCGCGGGGCGTCAACGCCGACGAGGGTGATGCAAACCCTTCAACGTGAGCTCTTGTTGCCCAGGACCTCGGCTGAATCCACCACTCGGACGTCGCTCATCAGACGCAAATAAGCATCCAGATAAGGCTTGTGAGCCGAGCCCACCAGGACCAGCACTTTTCCACCCGGGTGACGGGCGCTCACCTCCCGGATATTGGCCGCCATTCGAAGGTTCCGCGTTTCCCACGCGGCGACCCTGCGGCGCTGGATGGCCTGGTGTTCGTCGGTTTCCAGCCGGGCCAGCCACTGATGCTCAGCATCCTGGCGACCCGTCTCATCCGAATTGTGTTCGCGAAAGGCAGCAAGAACGCTCTCGGCCGAAGTCATCGGGGTAAATTGCGGCAGGGGTCTTCGCGATCGGGCCCTCGCCAGCGATTCGCTGCTTTCGGCCTCGCTCACGGCATCCAGCACCGAAAAGACCAGGTCAGAATCGCTCTGGTCATCCATGGCATGGACTCGCTCAAGGCCTAATCTGCGCGCCAACTGCACAGCTATGGCGACGATTTCATTCCGGCTGGTGGAGGTGCGTTGCAGATGCGCCGCGGCGGCTTCGCTAATGCCGCCTTGGGCGACCCGCTCCTGTTCCTCGAGTCGGAGCCATTGAAGAAGGGCCGAGTTCAGTTCGCCGGCAGCGATGAGATGGGCGATCAGGTTTCGTCGCTGATCTGGGGTGGGGTCTGCCGGCCACTGATCCGAAAGGTCCCGAGCTTTGGCTTCCGCCTCGGGCATGGAGGTACCCAGAAGTACCGAGGCCTCGCTGGCGAGCTGAAGTCTTCGCTCCGCGAACATCTCGGCGACGCCGGGATAGATGGCTTCATATTGCACGAGGGCGTGCGCGGCCTCACCTGGGAGTGCTTCCACGATGATGGCGTCGGGTCGGTATTGCTCAAGCTGCTCGAGCAGTGGGCCCAACCAGGCGGTATCGAACCGGTCGGGCGCCTGTGCCAGATGCGGAGAGCCCAACACCATGATCTGAGTGGCCTGGCCGCCAACCGCAGTTCGGAACGCAGCCGGATCGAAGGGTTCGGCGCTCGAGGGAGCGCTGAAGATGAGTGCTGCGAATCCACACAGCGCGCGCAACAGGTAAATCATTGCCGAAATTAATCAGGTGTATGATTTGAATACAACACCTAATCGCTTGGCGACGCCCCCATCTACATGCGGCCCCGGCATTGGTTCGCTTATGGCGACGGACGCATAGCTCAGTTGGTAGAGCAGCTGACTCTTAATCAGCGGGTCCCAGGTTCGAGCCCTGGTGCGTCCACCATTCTCACGAATAAATTGATTCTATCCCGAGAAAGCCTCTTCAGAGCGCCGGGTCAGCGCCAGCGCTCGGCTGGATGGTCGGGCCTAGTTATTCCGCGGCTGCGCTACAGGGGGGGTCGCCGCCGGGCGTTGGGCGGCCAGTGCTTCGGCCGGTGGTCCGCGCTCGATGACGGCCGCCAGCTGCTGCGCCTGCGGGCAAGGCTGGCCGCACAAGGTCCGGACCTGCTCGAGATTGCGGCGGGCCCGATCGACGGCGCCGCGCTGGACGAACGCCTCGCCTTGTCCGGCAAGGGCGTTGATGTCGGTCGGCTCCATCTTCAGCGCCTCGCCATAATGGCGGATGGCCTTGCCGGGCAGCCGCTGCGCCTGAGCGACGCGACCGAGCGCGATATAGGCGCCGCGGTTGCGGGGATCGATCGCAAGCGCCGTCTCGAGAAGATCGATCGCCTCGTTATGCTGGCCGGCCGCGCTGAGCCCCCGCGCCTGCTCGACCAGAGCGACGGACTGCGGGTCGATCTGGTCGTCTGGCCTTTGCCCGTGGCCGGCGCTTGCCATCGTCGCCGCGGCGACGGCCAGGGAAAGGGCGATTGGCAGGAGGCGCATCAATAACTCCATCTCAAGTTGCCCTGGCGTCTATCATGGCCGACGCCAGCGCGCGACGAAAAAGCCGTCGGTTCCATCCCGGAACGGGCTAAGCAATGTCCCCGATCCGGCGGCACGTCCCGCCGGCATAGGCAGCTGCTCCGGAACCAGTGATGAACGACGCTCCAGGGCCGCCCCCTGTTCCCGCCCTTCCTCGGCAAGCAGCGAACAGACCGCATAAACGAGCCGCCCGCCCGGACGTACCAGGGTGAAGGCAAGATCGAGCAACCGCGCCTGGAGCGTGACCAATTGCTCCAGCCGGTCCGGCGTGATCCGCCAACGAGTCTCGGGATTTCGGCGCCAGGTTCCGGTTCCGGAGCAGGGCGCATCAACGAAGACGAGATCGGCGGAACCGGCAAATTCGGCGAGCGCCTCGGCTTCCCGTTTCGGGTCCAGCAATAGCGGCTTGGCGATCGTGACCCCCGCCCGTTCGAGCCGCGGGCGCATCTTCGAGAGCCGGCCGCGATCGGTATCGCTGGCGATGATCCGGCCTGCATTTCTCATCATCGCCGCCAGAGCGAGCGTCTTGCCGCCGGCGCCGGCGCACAGGTCGATCACAAGCATTCCAGGCTGGGCTTCGCTGCCGAGGCAGATGAGCTGACTTCCTTCGTCCTGAACCTCGACCAGGCCGGTCGCCCAGGCTTCGCTCTGGAGGACGTTGGATCCCTCGGGCAGCCGAAGGCCAATCGGCGAATGCAAGGTCGGCCGCGCCTCGGGAAAGGCTTCGGCGGCGGCCTCGAACGATCCGCGAAGAGCGTTGACCCGAAGATCGAGCGGCGCGCGCTCCAGCAAGGCCGGGAGCTCGTCGTCGGTGATGAGCGGATCGAGACGCGGCCGAAGCCAGTTGGGCACCGCAAGCGGCTCCGCCACCGGTTCCCCCGGCGCGATCGGTTCAGGACCATGGGCCGATCCGTCGAAAGCCTCGTGAAGCGCCGGTTCGGCTGCCGCCAGGCCGAGCATCGCCGCTCGGCCCGACAAGGGATCGGCGAAAGCGCGAATAGCTCGAAAGACGAGCTCGCGGACGGCCCGGCGGTCCTTCGAGCCGGCGTAGCGGCGAACCTTGAAATAACGGGCGACGATCGTGTCCGCGGCGGCGCCACTCTCCCGCGCCGCGCGGATCACCTCGTCGACGATCTCGATCGCAGCCTGGACTCGCGCGGCGGGCGTCACCGGGCAGACCTAACGGGTCGGATAGTTCGGCGCCTCGCGCGTGATGTCGACGTCGTGGACATGGCTTTCGCGCAGGCCGGCATTGGTGATCCTGACGAACTGCGCCTGCTGGAGCTCGGTGATGGTAGCGGCGCCGGTATAGCCCATCGCCGCCTTCACACCGCCAACCAATTGGTGGATGACGTCCCTGGCATGCCCCTTGTAGGCGACCTGGCCTTCAATCCCTTCAGGGACCAGTTTGAGCTGATCCTTGATGTCCTGCTGAAAATAACGGTCCGCGGAGCCACGCGCCATCGCCCCCACCGATCCCATGCCGCGATAGGATTTATAGGCGCGACCCTGGTAGAGGAAGGTTTCGCCCGGCGCTTCCTCGGTGCCGGCCAGCAGGGACCCGATCATCACCGCCGAGGCGCCGGCGGCAAGCGCCTTGGCGATGTCGCCGCTGGTCCTGAGCCCACCGTCGCCGATGATCGGCGTATCGCTCTTCGCCGCCTCGTCGGCCGCGTCCATGATCGCCGTCAGCTGGGGCACGCCGACTCCAGCGACGACCCGGGTCGTGCAGATCGAGCCCGGACCGATCCCGACCTTCACCGAATCCGCGCCGGCGCCGATCAACGCCTTGGCGGCCTCACGCGTCGCGACATTGCCGGCCATCACCTGGACCGCGTTGGAGCTGCGCTTGATCCGCTCCACCGCGGCCGCGACCTCGCGATTGTGGCCGTGGGCGGTATCGATGACGATGAGGTCGCATTCGGCCTCCATCAACGCGTCGCTGCGCTCGAAACCCTTGTCGCCGACGGTCGTCGCTGCCGCCACCCTGAGCCGTCCCGCACCGTCCTTGGTCGCGTTCGGGTAATTGACGGCTTTCTCGATATCCTTGACCGTGATGAGGCCGATGCAGCGTTGGTCCTCGTCGACGACCAGCAGTTTCTCGATCCGGCGCTGGTGAAGCTTGCGCCGCGCCTCCTCCTGGGTGACGCCGGGACCGACGGTAACGAGATTGTCGCTGGTCATCAGCTCGGCGACGGGCTGCTTCGGATTCTCGGCAAAGCGGACATCACGATTGGTCAGGATTCCGACCAGGCGACCGTCCTTTTCGGTGATCGGGATTCCGGAAATGCGATGCTTCGCCATCAGCTCGAGGGCATCGGCGAGGGTCTGATCCGGAGTCATGGTGATCGGGTTGACCACCATGCCGCTTTCGAACCTCTTGACCCCCCTCACCGCGGCGGCCTGATCCTCGATGTCCATGTTGCGGTGAAGGACGCCCATGCCGCCCAATTGGGCCATGACGATCGCCATGTCGGCTTCGGTGACCGTGTCCATCGCCGACGAGAGGATCGGGATGTTGAGGCTGATTTCCCGGGTGACCCGGGTCCTCGTGTCCGCCTGGCTCGGAAGGACGCTCGATTCGGCCGGCTTGAGCAGGACGTCATCGAAGGTGAGGCCCAAAGGAATTTCGGCGTAGCGACTGTCTCCGCTCATCACCTCAACCTCGCGGACGTCGATAGACGGAAGGATCGGCGAGCCGGCGGGCCAGATCGACCATCAGATTGGCGTCCTCGACCGCTCCGTCGAGCTGGATCGACCCGACCGCCTGATCCTCGGGCGAATGGTAATGACCCTGAAGAAAGGCGCCGAGAACATTCATGTCGGAGAATGAGCCGCCGACCATGATCGTCGGAATGCCGGCCTGGTTGAGTTTCCAGCCGTCCTGGCGCTGGACCATGACATTGGCCTCGTCGTCCGCGTCGAGTTGCCGGCCGGCCGCCCGCACGGTCGAGTCCACGACCTGGTCCAGCGCCGGCAATATCCCTCGGCCGATCATCGCCACCGGCAATCCGGCGCGATGGACGGCGACCGTGTCCATGTTGATCGCGGCGACGATGGACTGGACCGGCACGACAGGGTGAGCGGCGAAATATTCCGCCCCGAGCAAACCCTTCTCCTCTGCCGTCGTCGCCAGGAACAGGATGTCGCGGGCCGGCCGCGGCGCCGCATTGAGACGCTCCGCAACCTCGATCATGGTGGCGATGCCGCTGGCATTGTCGACGGCGCCGTTGCAGATCCGATCGGCGATCCCCTCGGGCCGGCAGATCCCGAGATGGTCCCAATGGCTGAGGAACAGCAGGCTTTCGTTCGAGTTGCCGCTGCCCCGTATTCGGCCGACGACATTGTTGGTGGCGTAGCGATTGACGTTGGTCCTGACGTCGATCGTCGCGCGAAGCGGCAGCGCGACCGCGCGGAAGGAGGATCCCGGCTGATCGTTCAGAAGCCGGCTGAAATCGCCGCCCGCGGCGCCGAGCAGGCTTTGTGCCGCCGATAACGGCATCATTCCCGTGACCTCGGCGACCGGCGAAGTCGCGAGCTGGGTCGTACCCTGGCCGGCGAAAACCGACTTCACCCTTTCCCAGGGCATCGAGCCGATGATCGCGATCACCCCGGCGGCGCCGGCATCGGTCAACGCCTGACGGCGTTCGATGAGCGAGGGGAACCCTTCGACCGGCGGGCCCTCGAGCAGGATCAGGACCACCGCGCCGCGAATATTGGCCCCGGCCAGCTGATCGATGCCCCGTTCCGGCATCCGGGCGCCGTGCCCTGCGAAAACGACGGGGGCGTCGGCGATCCGTTCCGATTCATCCTTTCCGAGCAGCATGATCTGGTCCTGGCCGAACGGGAGGGCACGCCCATTGGCCGACCAGTTGACGACATGTTGGGCTTCGGACCGCTCGACCAGAGGAACAGGCTGGAACCAGCTGCCGTTCGTTCCCGCCGGCTCGAGACCGCGGGCGCGAAACTGCTCGACGATGTAGCGGGTGGTGAGCGTCTCGCCTTCGGTGCCGGGCATCCGCCCCTGATATTGATCGCTGGCGAGGACCCGGATGTGGGTCATCAGGTCGTCGGCGTCGATCCGCTGAGCGGACTGGGCAGCGAGCGGGGTGGAGAGGAGAAGGAGGAAAGGCGCGGCGGCGCGGATCGTGTGCAAGAACATAAAGCTGCTTAAGGAGCAGCCCCTCCGCTGGCAAGAGATTCGGACGAAATCCGCGCCTTGGCGAGCAGAGCGCGAGCCTCATCTACGTGCATCGCCTCGATCATTCGGCCTTCATGTCGTTCGGCGCCGCCGGTGGCGGCCTCGATCAACCGCCGCGCCGCGTCGATCTCCGGCATCGTCGGGCTGAAGGCGTGGTTGGCGGCCTCGATCTGGCTTGGATGAATCAGGGATTTGCCGTCGAAGCCGAAGGCCCGGCCCTGTCGGCATTCCTCGATCAGGCCCTCATCCGCCTCGAGCCGGTTGTAGACGCCGTCGAAGGCCGGAACGCCGGCCGCCCGTGCCGCGAGGACGATCCTCTGGAGAGCGTAGGTCAGGCCGGGGCGCCCCGGATTTGGCGGAACACCGAGGCTCGCGGCCAAATCGTTGGTGCCGGCGATCAGCCCGCGCGTGGCCGGAGCGATCGTTGCCGCGTCCACTATCGCGCGCGGGGTCTCGATCATCGCGAGGATCGGCTTGCCCGTAAGCCACCCGGCGTCGGCGACCTGCTTGGCGCTTTCCGCTTTCGACAGCACGACGAAGGCAGCGGGGGCCCGGCGCACGCAAACGACGTCCTGTACATAATGTCCGGTACCAAAATGATTGAT
>DAINCA010000040.1:0-12547 GCA_036732645.1 Allosphingosinicella sp. | reverse complement strand
GGCTGACCGACGGCGGTGCTCTTCAGGTGGACCTCGACGGCGGCGGCAACAACTATGTCACGGTCGCCACGCTGACCAATACGCCTGCCAGCGTCACCATTCGCTACCTCGACAATGGCGTGTCCGCGACGACGACGTTGAACGCCGTCGTCACGCCGCTCCAGCTGCAGGCTCAGCGGGTCGCCAATGACAGCCTGACCAACTCGCTGGTGGCGGCCAGCCTTGTCGCGAGCGTCGGAACGGTGCTCGAAACCACAGCCGATGCCGAGACGACCACATTCTCGAAAAACGAGACCTTCGAGGCGTCGACGACATTGCTCGATGACAGTGACCTCCCGGTCACCCATGGCCGACAGGGCGAAAAGGTTGAAACGCTCTCCGAGACTGGAGAGCAGGAAAGCACGGCCAATGCTCAGACCCGCTCCGGCGGAAGCGACGAGGGCGGCTCGAACAATGGCGAAGCCCTGGGCGATGCCCTTTCGAGTCCCGTGCGCTCTGAGGCAGCGGATATGCCGGACCAGGGACCCGTCGCTCTGGACCATTCCTCGCTGCCGATGTCCTCGGCGCCGATGGTGGACGGATCCGCGCTCATGCTCGCCGCATCGGTGGGCCAGCTCGGAGCGGTGGTGGCCGACGCGTTGCCGCAAGTCGCAGGTAATGGAAATGGGATCGAGATCGACGCTCTGCTGAGCGGACTGCCCGCGCAGGATGCCGGCGGCGGGATGATGATGAATGGGCCGGAGATGGGCGCAACCGCGATGTTCGACGCCCCGGCCTTCGATCTTTCCGCCTTCATGGAGGCCAACATGGTGGCGCACGACGCCGTCACTTCGACAGCATTAGCCTGAGGACGACAACTGACTTTGATCCGGTGGAAATCCGTTTGGAGCTATTTAACAATTTGGTCCGTACGGATTTGAAAGGGGGAATTATGACGACTTTTACCTACAAGAAAATCGCGCTTCTGGGCGGACTGGGCCTTGCGGCACTGGTTGCTTCGCCGGCTTATGCCATCGATCTACGAGAGGCGGTCGCGGCTGCCCTGAGAAATAATCCAGAGATCAACCAGGCGGCTGCCAATCGTGAAGCCGTCGAGGAGGAAAGGCGTCAGGCTCAGGGACTCTATGGGCCCAGAGTGAGCGTCGAAGGTTCCGCTGGAGTTCGGCGACTGGAGAACGCGACGCGCCGTGCGCTGGGTATCGCCAACGAAACGCTCTATCCGATCGAGGGCGACCTGTTCGCCGAGCAACTGCTGATCGATTTCGGCCGCCAGCGTTCCGAGCTTTCGCGGCAGGCCTCCCGCACCGATGCGGCCGCCGCGCGGGTCGAGGAGCGATCTGAATTCGTCGCGCTGAACGTCTCGCGCGCCTATTTCGATTATTTGCTGCAGCAGCGGATCGTCGCGGCGGCGCAGGACAATCTGACATTCCACGAGAGGCTGGTCGGTGACCTTCGCGAGGGCGTCGCCCGCGGGTCGATCAGCATTGCCGACCAGCAGCAGGCCGAGGAGCGGCAGCAGGCCGCGCGCGCCAAGCTGACCGAGGCGCTGGAAGAACAGGAGAATGCCGCGATCGCTTTCCATCGGGTCGCGGGGGTTGCGATCGGCAATCCGACGATGCCGCCGCCGGTCAGCGCGAATCTGCCGCCCAACGTCGACGAAGCGGTCGACATGGCCCGCGCCAATCATCCCAAGGTCCTCGAGGCCCTGGCCGATCTGGACAGCGCCGCGGCGGAAGTCCGAGGCGCCCGCGCCGAGCTCTACCCGCGCATTTCGGCGGAAGGGCGAGCCCGAATTGGCGACGACATCGACGGCTTCCAGGGCCGTACCGAGGATTATCTTGCTCGTGTCGTGATGCGCTGGACCCTTCTGTCGGGCGGAATCAATCAGGCGCGGGTGCGCGAGGCCTCGGCACGCGAAACCGAGAGGCGATTCCGCTTGCACCAGGCCGGCCGTGAGGCCGAGGCCGACTCGCGCCTCGCTTGGAACCGCCTCGAAAGCCAGACCCGACTGGTCGGCGAGCTCGAGCAACAGGGCCAGGTCTCCGACCAGCTTCTCGGATCCTATCGGGAGCAGTTCAACGTCGGCCGCCGATCGCTGCTCGACGTGCTGGACGCGCAGAACACGCGCTACAACGTCCAGGTTCAGGAGGAGACCGCCCGCCTGGCCCAGCTCTACGCGCAATATCGGTTGCTGGCCGCCAGCAATCGGCTGCTCGAGGCGCTCCAGGTGGACCTGCCGACCGCAGCCGTTTCCAATGCCCGCCAGCGCTACAACGTTCGCAGCTACGGTCCCGGCGAAGTGATGGAGCCGAGGATTCCCTACGGCCCGACCAACTGAGGTGACGAAGTGGAGTTCAGGCGTAACATGGTTCCCGGTGTAGAGGGGGATACGGCGAACGAGATCGGTTCGACTGAACTCCATTCGACTTTTTCCGAGGCACGTGCGGCCGATCCGGTCACCCAGTGCCTCTCGTTCCTGGCACTGCGCAATGACCGCCCATCCTCGCCCGTCATCCTTCGGGCAGGGCTGGCGCTCGACGTCGACGGAAGACTGCCTTTCCACCAGGCCGAAAGTGCCCTTGACCAGGTGGGGATGCGGGCAGAGCCGTGGCAGGGAAAACTGTCCCAGCTGAAACCCAAGCACTTGCCCGCCCTTATCGAGCTTGCCGAGGGTGACGCCGCGGTGCTGCTCGAAGTGAACCGGGGGCAATTTCTCGCCTGGTGGCCGGGATCTACCGAGCCGGTCTGGACAGATGCTGCGGCGTTCGCGCCGCGCTTCACTGGTCAGGCCGTTCTGGTCGAGCCGGATCCGACCCGCGAACGCGAGGGCGAGCGCCCGTGGCAACGCAAGGCCCGAGCGCATTGGTTCTGGGGAGAGATCTGGCGTGTCCGCCGCAATTTCGGCTTCGTCGCGCTCGCCGCCGCAATCGTCAACATGCTGGCGCTGGCGCTGCCCTTGTTCACGATGAACGTCTACGACCGGATCATCCCGAATAAGTCGGCGGTGAGTCTCTGGGTGCTCGCGATCGGCGTGCTGCTTGCGCTTGGGCTGGAATTCTCGCTGCGGATCGCCCGCGCCCGCGTCATCGACGAGGTCGGGAGGAATGTCGACGCCCGATTGTCGCAGCGGCTGTTCGAGAAGGTGATGAACGTTCCCCTTGCCTCTCGGGAAGGCAGCACGGGCGCGCTCGCTCGTCGTGTCGCGGACTATGAATCGGTGCGCGAATTCTTCGCATCGACGACCGTCGTGCTGGTCGTCGACATGCTGTTCCTGTTCATCTTTCTTATCGTCATCACACTGCTCGCCGGCTGGCTCGTTCTCGTTCCGATCGTCGGAATCATCCTGATGGCGACGGCCGGGCTGACACTGCAGCGGCGAATGGCGCCGGCGACGATCGACGCCCAGGCCGATTCCAGCCTCCAGCACAGCGTCCTGGTCGAAGCGATTGGCGGCCAGGAAACTCTGAAGGCGGCCGGGGCGGAGGGACGCATGGTAGGCCGCTGGCGGCGCTATGCGGACATGAATGCCGGGACCCAGGAGCGTCTTCGCTCCCTTACGGCGATCAGCATCAACCTTGCCACCTTGTGCCAGCAGCTGATGAGCGTCGGCCTGATCATCGGCGGTTTCTATCTCTTCAACGCCGGATCGATCACGATGGGTGCGATCATCGCCATCGTCATGCTGTCCGGCCGTGCGACGGCGCCCGTCGGCCAGTTCGCCTTCCTGATGACGCGGGCGCGCCACGCCTTTACCGTCATGGATTCGCTTCAGTCGCTGGATGCGCTCCCCGATGAGCGATTTGGCGGGCGATCATTGCTGCCGACGATCGAGCAGGGCGAGATCCGGCTCGAAAATGCTGCCTTCCGATATCCGGGTGCGTCCCTCGATTCCTTGTCGGACCTCAACCTGACGATCCGGCCCGGTGAGCGGATCGCGGTGATCGGGCGCGTGGCCTCCGGCAAGTCGTCGCTCGGCCGGCTCCTGTGCGGTCTCTATGCGCCGACGGACGGCGTCTATCTCATCGACGGGATCGATAGCAGGCAACATCACCCCCATCAGATCCGCGACGCTTTCCGTTATGTCGGCCAGGACGCCGAGCTGTTCCGGGGGACGATTCGCGACAACCTCGCGCTCGCGGCGCGTGATGCCAGCGACGAAAAGCTGCTGGACGCGGTCCGCCGCTCCGGCGCGGACACTTTCCTGGCCCGCGATTCCGCCGGGTTCGACCTGCTCGTTGGCGAACGCGGTGCCTCTTTGTCCGGTGGCCAGCGCAGCTTCCTCGTTCTGGCCAGGGCGCTCGTCGAGCCGTGCAAATTGCTCTACCTCGACGAACCGACAGGGGCGATGGACACCCAGACCGAGCAATTGTTCATCGATCGACTCGCCGCTGCGACTAGACCGGGCCAGACCCTGATCGTCTCGACCCACCGCAATGCGATGCTCTCGATCGTCGACCGACTGATCGTGCTCGACGCCGGCCGGATCATTGCCGATGGCCCTAAAGACAGCGTGCTGAAGGCGCTGGCTGCGCTCCAGGAGAAGAGCTCGTGACGGCCGGCGGCGGATTCCTCGAGACCTTGCGCGACTGGCGCCTGACCCTGCTTGCGCTCTTCGGCCTGGCGGCGCCGCTCGCGGCCGCAACCACCATTCCCGGCTTCGGCGCCGACGGAACGATGAGCCTTGCGAGCTGGATGGCCAGCAGCGGGGACGAGGAACAGCTGGAAATCGCTCTTCCGGAGCCAATGCCCGTCGATTTGATCGAGGCGACACGCGGAGAACTTGGCGCTCAGCAGGTCGAGGGACAGGCGGCCGAGCAGATCAATGCCGCCTTGCCGTTCTCGGCCGCACAGATCGAGGCTGCCCGCCCGTTCATGCTTGCAGCCGCATCGGCTTCGGATGCCTCGCGCGCGCTTCATTGCCTGACTCAGGCGGTCTATTACGAGGCAGGCTTCGAGCCGGCCGACGGGCGCCGGGCCGTCGCTCAGGTCGTCCTTAACCGGGTGCGGCACCCTGCTTTTCCGAATTCGGTCTGCGGCGTCGTCTATGACGGAGCGTCAAAGCCTGTTTGCCAGTTCAGCTTCACCTGTGACGGATCGCTGCGGCGGGCGCCTTCCCCGCGGGCCTGGGCCGAGGCTCAGCGAATCGCCCGTGAAGCGCTTCAGGGCAATGTCTCGCCCGTGGTGGGCACCGCTACGCATTATCACGCCAATTACGTCGCCCCTTATTGGGCTCCGCGGCTGACCAAGCTGAGCCAGATCGGCGCCCACATCTTTTATCGCTGGCCTGGGGCCTGGGGCCGCAATCCCGCCTTCTCCAGCCGTTATGCGGGGATTGAGGCGATCGCCGCCCCGGCAGCACTGGCGGCTGCGGAGTTGGCGGCGTCAACCGATACCGTTGCGCTCGCCATCGCGGCCGACCCGACCGACCGACGAGCGCCCCAAGACGTTGGCGGCCGGCTGGACGTCACCAAGGGCTGGACGCTCTCGATTCCCACGCCCGACGAAAGTCGCGGCACCTATGCGGCCGCGCTGGACCGCCAGGGCGGCGCAATTTCGGCCGCCACGAATATGAGTGAAACTCGATGACCGACTTTGCCCGATCTGCCAGCAATGGCCCTCCCTCACGCATCAGCAGGCTTGCCGCGGTTCGAGGACCGCGCCTCGTCATCCTCATCAGCGCGATCGGCTTCGGCCTGTTCCTCGCCTGGGCGGCCCTTGCCCAGGTCGACGAGGTCACGCGGGGGCAGGGCCAGGTGATCCCCTCCAGCCGGGTTCAGGTGATCCAGAGCGCGGATCCGGCGACGATCAGGGAGATATTGGTGCGCTCCGGCCAGATGGTTCGCGAGGGTCAGCTCCTGGTTCGTCTCGACGACACCGAAAGCTCTGCCGCTCTTGCCCAGATCGAGGCCGAGAACGAAGCACTTCAGGCGCGAGCGGCCAGACTGGGTGCCGAGGGCCAGGGCGGCGCCGGGTGCGTTCAGGGGGCCGACGGGGAGTTATCTTCAGCCTGCGCCGAGGAACAGGCGCTTCGGCAGGTCCGAGCCTCGGCGCTTCGAAGCCGCATCTCCGGCCTTTCCGCGGCCATCGAACAGCGCCGTCGCGACCTGAGCGAGGCGCAAGCGACCGCCGCCTCGCTGCGCAGCAGCGTCAGCCTCGCGCAGCGAAATGTCGAGATGCTGGAGCCTTCGGCGGCGAGGAACATCATTCCCCAGACGGACCTGCTTCAGGCCCGGCGCGAGCTCGTCGACCTGCAGGGCCGCCTCGCTGCCGCCAACGAGGCGGCGTCGCGCGCGGCAGCCGGGGTACGCGAAGCCCAGGCGCAGGCTGCCGAAGCCGGACTCCAGTTCCGCCAGGAAGCGCTGAACGAGCGCAGCCAGATATCGACCAGGATCGCCGTCAACACGGAATCCGCCCGCGGCGCAGCGGGACGCCTGCGGCGCAGTGAGATCCGCGCTCCGGCGGATGGGGTCGTCAACGACGTTCAGGTCAACACGCTCGGCGGCTTCGTCAATGCCGGACAGAAGATCATGGAGGTGGTTCCGCTCGGCGACCGGCTGCTGGTCGAAACCCGGGTCCGCCCCAGCGACATCGCTTTCATCCGAGTGGATGACCGCGCCCTCGTCAAGGTCAGCGCCTATGACTTCGCGACCTACGGGGGAATCGAAGGCCGGGTCGTCCAGGTCGCCGCCGATTCGACCTATGACGAACAGACTCGCGAGGCGTATTTCACGGTGATCGTTGAAACCGATCGTTCCTATCTGCAATCCGGAAATCGCCGGCTGCCGATCACGCCCGGAATGATGTGCGACGTCGAAATCATCACCGGACGCAAGTCGATCCTCGATTATCTGCTTCGACCCGTCTGGCGGGCCAGCAACGAGGCCTTGCGCGAGCGCTAAATCAGGGGGCGGTGATCAACGCCGCCGAGGCGGAAGCGATCTGCACCGGTGGCTGGGCGGGCCGGTCCGAATATCCGTGGATCCAGCGGCCGGCCACGGAGTAGCTGAAGATCGGCCGATAATCGTTGAGCCGTTCACCCTCGACCAGTTCGTCCGTCGCGTTGTCCAGGATGACCAGGCGATCGCCCGATCGAACGGCAAGGACAGCATGGTTATTGCGGGCGATCAGGTCACGGGCGATGACCAGATATAGGTCATTCCTGTCGACTCCCATGGCTGCCAGCAGCGCCAATTTCGCGAGTGCATAATCCTCGCAGTCCCCCCGCCTCGAGCGAAGCGAGTCGGCTGCATTCTGCCACAGTTCGGCCGGCACACCGGCGACATTGTCCTCGGTAAACTGGATGCGGCGGTTCACCCACCTGTTGACCGCGCGGAGTAATTCATCGGCGTCGCCGTCCTGCACGGCGGCGAATGTCTGCGTCCAGCCCGCGAGGGCGTGGGAATTCACGGTCGAGGCCCGCCGCCACATATTGTCATACGGGGTGGTGCCGATAGCGAGTGCGACCGAGCCGAAGACGTTGGGTCCACCCGACGCCGAGCGGACCTGCTGAACAGCCGGCTTGGTGAAGGCCTGGCCGGCGAAATATTCAGAGCGGTATCGGCTGGTCGGGACCAACGAGAAGCTCGCCGGTCCAGTTGCCACCGCCATAGTAACTGGGGTCGGAATACCCGCCGGCGTCGATGCGGGGGACAGACCCTGCGAAGACCAGGTGCGCAGCAAGGCGCTTTCACCGCGGAGCAAGGCCGCGCTATTGACCTTGGGCGGCGGAAGATCCCATGGCGATGCGACGACGGGTGTCGCAGCAAAGCTTACTGAAGCCAGTGCCGCAACAGCGCGAAGCTGCCGTCGAAACCCCGAGCCAGTGGATGCAGATGCCACGCGTTCGCTCCCATTTGAGCGGCGCTTGTGGCCGAACAGCTCCTTTCATCTCGCGAACGGACATGCCTAATCGCTTGTTAACCAAGCCGGTCTTCTCGTTTTGCTATTGATCAAGCTCGATCAAGCGGCTGCAGTTCAGCCGTCGATCCCGCTGTCCCTGATCAGCATCAGCAGATCGATGCGATTGGTCAGTCCCAATTTCTCGTAAACATTGTGGAGGTGGACCTTGACCGTGCCTTCCGAGATTCCCAGCCGGTTTCCGATCTCCTGATTGCGCAGATTGTCGGCGGCAAGCCGGACGATCGCCTGTTCGCGCGGCGTGAGCTTGGCGAACGGGCTGCCATCGAGCTCGCGGCCAGTGGCGCGATCGAGGGCGCGCTGAAGCAGCTTCTGCTCGATCCAGCGACCACCGTTCCGGACCTCGTCCAGACAGGTCAGGAGGTTTTCCGGTGCCGCATGCTTGAGAACCAGGCCATTTACGCCCCCGTCGATCGCCTCTACCGCGCGTCGGTCGGTCATGCTTCCCGTGAGGATGACGACAGGGCGCTGGTCGCCTTTTTCCCGAAGCTCCAGAAACAGGTCCAGCCCATGCCGATTTGGCAACCGCTCGTCGAGGATCACGATGTCCGGATTCTCTGCAGCGATAGCGGCGGGAACCTCGGCGCCGTCGCGGACATAGCGGACGATCTGGTAGTCACTTCCACGCAACAGCGCCTCGACGCCGGAAAATATGATCGGATGGTCGTCGGCCAGCAGGATTCGGATCATTTGCGCGACCTAACGGACATTTGAAGGTCACTAACGTGCGCTGGGCGCCCGGCACAAGTCCCCGTGCTCAAACATGGCCGTTCGTCCAACAACATACGTGTCCGTTTTAACGTCGTTTCTGTCCGGAATCGACGCGAGTCCAAGTGATGGCTAGGCCGTCAGCAGAACAAGGTATTCCGGCAGACGTAGCGCAAACAATGTATCGGACTCTCGTGAAGCTGTGGAAAAGACCGATTTCGGCTTCGACAAGGTTTGGGCGACGGCCTAATTTCGGCTTGTGACGGAGGACGAACTTTTTTCGAGCGAGCCAGCGCCGAGGGATGCTGACCGCCTGACGCTCGACCTCGACGGCTGGGAAGGGCCGCTCGACCTGCTGCTGACGCTCGCTCGCACCCAGAAGGTCGATCTTGCGAAAATATCGATCCTGGCACTGGTCGAGCAATATCTCGTGTTCATCGCCGACGCCAAGAAACTGCGTCTTGAGATCGCCGCCGATTATCTCGTGATGGCGGCGTGGCTGGCCTATCTCAAATCCTGCCTGCTCCTTCCCAAGGACCCGACCATAGACCCATCGCCAGAGGAGCTGGCGATGCGGCTGCAGCTTCGACTTCAGCGGCTCCAGGCGATGCGTGAGGCCGGGGCCCGCCTGATCGGGGGGGATCGAATCGGCCGCGATGTCTTCCTGCGATCAGCACCGGAAGGCCTCAAGGTGGTTCGCCGTTCGGCGTGGACTACCGACCTGTATGACCTCATCTCGGCCTACGGGATCGTCAGGGCCCGGACGGAGCCGGCCGTTCATATCGTGTCCCGTCGGCCGGTCATGACTCTCGATGAAGCCATCCATCGGCTCGAACAGATGATCGGCACGAAACTGGAATGGACCTCGCTCGAATCCTTCCTTCCCGAGACACAGGACCCGGAATATCGGAAATCCGCCTTGGCCTCGAGCTTCGTCGCCACTCTGGAGCTCGCAAGGCTGGGCCGGATCGAGATGGAGCAGAAAGGCATTTTCGAGCCGCTTTATGTGAGGGCGGCATGAAGGAGACACATGACGATGTTCGGGCCGTCGAAGCTTGCCTGTTCGCCGCGGCCGAGCCACTAGGACTTCAGGACATCGCAGACCATGTCGGCGAAGGCGTGGACGTCAAAGCGGCGCTCGCCGAGATCCAGGCCCATTATGCCGGCCGTGGGATCGAGCTGGTCGAACGCGGCAAACGTTGGCATTTCCAGACCGCTGCAGATCTCGCGCACATCCTTCGTCGAGAACGCGAAGAGAGCCGAAAACTTAGCCGAGCAGCGGTCGAAACCCTGGCGATCATCGCCTATCACGAGCCGGTCAGCCGCGCCGAGATCGAAGCTATCCGTGGAGTCCAGATATCAAAGGGCACGCTCGATGTCCTGATGGAAGCGGGCTGGGTGCGTCCGGCCGGCCGCCGAGAGGTGCCTGGCCGCCCGCTCACCTTCGCGACGACTCAGGAATTCCTGACCCATTTCGGACTGAAGAGCCGCCGCGACCTTCCCGGTATCGACGACCTGAAGGCCGCAGGACTGCTCGATCCCGTCGATATGGCGCTCGAGCGGCTCGGGATAGGAGAGGGCGACGAGGCCGAACTGGAAACCGACGGCGAAGAAGCCTAGGTAACCAGCGATATCGGGAGATTTTCAATGGGTGGTTTCAGCCTCTGGCATTGGCTCATCGTCGGCCTGGTCATTCTGCTTTTGTTTGGGAAGGGCCGCTTTTCCGACATGATGGGCGACGTCGCAAAGGGCCTGAAGAGCTTCAAGAAGGGCATGAGCGAGGACGACGAAGCCGAGCAACGACGGATTACAGCGGAGCGCCCTCTCGATCCCGCGCCCCCGTCGGCTCCGGCCGCACCAGCAGAAGCGGCGCCGGCTGAGCGGGGATCGGCCTCCGAAGCCGACCGGCACTAAAGCCAAGCTTCGATGACCTGAGGGCAGATGTTCGGGATCGATTCCGGCGAGATCTTGATCATCGCGGTCGTGGCCCTGGTGGTCATCGGCCCGAAGGACCTGCCACGCGTGATGCGGACGATCGGCAATTTCGTCGGCCGGGCGCGCGGTATGGCGAAACATTTCCGATCCGGCCTCGACACGATGATGCGGGAGGCCGAGCTCGAGGAAATGGAAAAGAAGTGGCGCGAGGACAATGAGCGGATCATGCGCGAGCATCCTCTCGCCGGACCGCCAGCCGCGGCCAAGGCTCAGGAAAGCGATTGGGGGAAGCCCGACTCCGGCCAGGACAAATCGGTGGAGGGCGAACGTCCCAAGCCCCAGGCCCCGCCAAGACCCGCTCGATCAGACGCGCCAGTGCGAAACGCGCCGCCTGCGCCGCGCGCGCCCCCGACAGGTGAAGCGCCGTGACCGACGTGGATCGCGATCTTGTCTCCGACGAGCTGGATTCGAGCAAGGCACCCTTGCTTGACCATCTGATCGAGCTTCGCCGGCGGCTCCTCTGGAGCTTCGCGGCGGTCGCTCTGTCGTTCGCCTTGTGCCTCTATTTCGCCAGGCCGATTTTCGGCTTCCTGGTCCAGCCTTTGCTTGCGGCGGGACAGGACCGGCTCATCTACACGGCCGTTTTCGAGGCCTTCTTCGTCGAGATAAAGGTCGCCTTCTTTGCGGCTCTTATGCTGTCCTTCCCGTTCATCGCCAACCAGCTCTGGCAGTTCGTCGCCCCCGGTCTCTATGCGAAGGAAAAACGCGCATTCGCCCCGTTTCTCTTGCTGACCCCGTTCCTTTTCCTGGCGGGCGCGGCTCTGGCTTATTACGTCGCCATGCCCGTCGCGCTTCATTTCCTGCTCGGTTACGAAGGCAATATCGCGGGGGTCCAGCAGGAAGCTTTGCCTGGCGTCGGCAATTATCTGTCTTTCGTCACCCGATTCATCTTCGGCTTCGGCGTCGCGTTCCTGCTGCCGGTGCTGCTTATGCTGCTCGAACGCGCCGGGCTGGTCACGCGACTCCAGTTGAAAGCCGGTCGCCGCTACGCGATCGTGGTGGCCTTCGTGATCGCCGCCATACTGACCCCGCCCGACGTCATCTCTCAACTGCTGCTCGCGATTCCTCTGGTGCTTCTATACGAAGTGTCCCTGATCGCGATCTGGTTCACCGAGCGGAAGAGGGCGCGGGAAGCGGAACGGGCGAATCCATAAAAAAGACGCCGCCCGAAGGCGGCGCCTCTTAATGTCGTAATCCGGAAGAAATCAGCAGTTGTTGTCGACGCCATCGACGCAGTCAGTGGTCGATTCCACGTCCTCGGCAGCGCCGTGAAGGGTATTGCAGGCCGAAAGGACAAGTCCGCCAGACAGAGCCAGCATCATCATAAACTTCTTCATGTTCCGTCTCCTGAACCCGACCCTGGGCAGCACAACGCGCCAAGGTTCGATGGCTGTAAAAGCCCGTGACATGGTTTCGGTTCCGCAATCTCAGCAGGCTCAATGGCGGATTGTTCGAAATGGAAATGCCCCAGACAAAGTTGAGCCCGGAAGCGCCACCGGGGGGGGGGAGGTTAGCGCGTCCGGGCCCATGTTCTGGATAGCGAGAGCGGGGGGGCAAAAGGTCACTATCCGGACTGCTCAACGGGCTAGGGGGGTGAGGGTTCCGCGCCGATCCAAAAAAAATGCGGGAACGGCAAAAAAGAGGGCACCGGTCGGGCCTGCGCCGGTTGATGCGGGAAAGGAGATGCCGATGCCAAAGCCACCCTCGACGCCGCCCAACTCAGATCTTGATGGAGTTGATGAGGATTCAGCTCGAAACACCGACGCGGCATTGGAATCCGGGCAGGACAGCAGCAATCTCGAGCTTGCGCGAAAGCAAGCTGCGGCGAAGCCGGCTCATTCAACCCGCAAGAGCAAAGACGATCGGTCGTCTTGAGGGACCTTTTGCGGTGACGACGATCAGTCGCGCTCCATGACCGCCACCAGGA
>DAINCA010000039.1:3653-13080 GCA_036732645.1 Allosphingosinicella sp. | reverse complement strand
TGGCGCAACAAGGTCAACCGGCGGCTCGTCGTCGTCCCGACCGATTCCGCAGGAGACCGAACCCGAATTCATTATCCGGATCTCGGCCTTGCCGTGGAGCATCGCCGGGTCGACGACCTTGGCGATGCGATCATTCCGAACTGGTTGAAGACCGCCTTGGCCTGAGGACGTGCCGGCGCCCTTCCCGAACGGCGCCGGACGCTGCCCTTAGCCGCCGACGAAGCTGGTGGTGAGTTCCTGCAGAAGCTTTCCGCGATGGTTGCGCGCTTCCCGATCGAGCGTGAGCCGATAGAGGGTTCGAAGGAACACCGCATCGTGCTGCGTGAACTCACGCGTCGCATTCTCCGGCTCGAACAGGCCGAGGATCGAGTTGGACGGTGCCGCGACTCCCGACTGAATCTCGGCAAACGCCACCATCGCAGCATAAGCGGCGATCGAATCGAGTGATCGGCCGGCTACCTGATCGGCGTCGACGATGACCGTGGCCGTCGTCAGGAACCGATTGGCCTGAGTGCTGATCATGCTGGAATCATAATGCATGATGCTCGGAATATTGGCCGGAATAGCCGACCCACCCGTGCCTCCGTCGATCACCGCAAAGCTGGGCGGGGTCCCTCTTGCAAGCGTGCCGTGCCGGCTGCGGGTGTCCGTCGTATACCACCAGCGGATCGGCGCCGAGCCGTTGATCAGGAAGTCGTGCGTTTCGCGCGACACTTCGCTGAGACGGGTGGGCGAGCGTGTCGCAATGTCACGGACAGTCGCTCCGGCATCAGCGGCGAAATGAACGATGAGATTGGTCCGACAACTTCCGCGCGCGATCGGAACATCGGCCGCTTCGGCAATGATGCGCATCTGGTTTTCCACCATTTGCGCCTGCGACGGGACGATGCCCGAGACTCGAAGACAGACGGGATCGAGCCAACGCGCCGCCGGTCGGTGACCGACCGCCACCCCTGTCAATCTGACGAACTCGGCCGCGCGGGTTCGCGCCTCCTCGGGAGTCAGACGAACGCCGGTGATGACGATCTGATCGCCCAGGACGTCGGGCGTGGGAGACTGTGCGCCGCAAAGCGCGATCCCGGTGCCTGCCACGAGGACTATTCGGCGGGCCCCTGCCGGCAGCGACAATCGGAAGTTCCACAAGCGCTGCAACATCATAGAACCGTACCAGCTTATGGTTGAGCCGCCAACAAATCTCGGCTGACGCCGTCAGGCGAGCTCGGCGAAGGCCCGGACCGGAAAAGTCCCCATGCCCTTTATCTTCGGCGGCACCGCGGAGAAACGGAAGCCGTTCTCGGGAAGCGCATCGAGACCTGTCATATGCTCGCAGATCAGAATTCCCGCCCTAAGCAGGATCGTGTGGACCGGCCGTGACCGGCCTGTTGTGTCGTCGATATTGTAGCTGTCGATTCCGACCAATCGGGGGCCGCGTTCTGCCAGCAGGCGAGCCGCGGCTTCGGTGAGGAAGGGATGGCCCACTGCGTAAGCATCGGTCCGCCAGTGGCGGTCCCATCCGGTGCGGATCAGAACGGCCTTGCCGGAAACGTCCAGTCGATCGAACGCGTCGGCGTCGATCCTATGGGATATCGAACGGACGAGAAGGCCGGGCAAGGCGGCGAGCTGCTCCAGATCGAGCTCTCCGACATCGGCGCCGTCCGCATAACGGTGAAACGGCGCGTCGAGATAGGTGCCGGTATTGGCCACCATGTCGATCCGGCCGATCTGGAACGAGGCACCATCGTCATAGGACGAAGCCGAACCCTCGCGGCTCCAGTAATCGCAGATATGCGGACCGGGGAGCCCCTGATACGTGACCATGCCATGCTCGATCAGATGGCTGAGGTCGACGAGCCTCTTGTGCGTCGATGGATCCGCCATAAGGTCAAAGCTCCGATCATCATCCAGATCACGTTCAAGGCCGCCGACGGAATCGCGCCGTGCCACCAGCCGTTGACGATGAATCCGGCAGCGCCAGCCACGTTCATGCCCTGGTAGAGCGCGGACTGGCCGGTCACCCGGCCCAGCGACAACAAGAGATAGGCAAGGAGGATCAGGCTGGCGCCTGCCCAGCCTGCCACTTCGACGAAGATCAGCTCCCAGCTCAGGCGGCGAGATTTCGAAGGACGTAATGGAGGATTCCGCCGTGCCGGAAATATTCGAGCTCGTTCGCGGTGTCGATCCGGACCCGGACCGGGAAGCTCGACCGGCTTCCATCCTTCGCGGTCACCTTCACCTCGATCTCCTGACGCGGCTGGAGGTCAGCGACGCCCGTGATCGTGAAGGTCTCGCTGCCGTCGAACGCGGGTGGAGTGCCGACGAACTGCAACGGGACCACGCCCATCCCGACGAGGTTCGAGCGGTGGATCCGCTCATAGGTCTCGGCGATCACGGCGCGGACACCGAGAAGATTGGTTCCCTTGGCTGCCCAGTCGCGTGACGAGCCGGTGCCATATTCCTTGCCGGCGATGACCACCAGCGGCGTTCCCTCGGCCTTGTAGCGCATGGCCGCGTCATAGATGGCCATTTCCTCACCGGTCGGCACGTGCCGGGTCACCCCGCCCTCGGTGCCGGGGGTCATCCGATTCTTGATCCGGATGTTGGCGAAGGTCCCGCGCATCATCACTTCATGGTTGCCGCGGCGGGCACCGTAGGAGTTGAAGTCCGGGCGGGCCACGCCGTGCTCGACCAGATAAGCGCCCGCCGGGCTGTCCAGCTTGATCGCACCCGCCGGAGAAATGTGATCGGTGGTAATCGAATCGCCGAGGATCGCGAGTGGCCGGGCGTCGATGATGTCACCCGGAGCCGTCGGCGTCATCGACATTCCCTCGAAATAAGGCGGGTTGGCGATGTAGGTCGATCCCTCCGGCCAGGCATAAGTGGCGCCGCCACTGACCGGGATGGCCCGCCAGCGCTCGTCGCCTTTGTAGACGTCGGCGTAGCGGGTCCGGAACATGTCGCCATGGACGAAGGTGTCGATCATCCGGCGGACCTCGTCGTTCGAGGGCCAGATGTCCTTCAGAAAGACGTCGGCCCCGTCGCTGCCGGTACCGATCGGAGAGGTTATCATGTCCTCGATGACCGTCCCCTTGATCGCATAGGCGACCACCAAAGGCGGCGAGGCGAGATAATTGGCGCGAACGTCGGGCGATACCCGGCCTTCGAAATTGCGGTTGCCCGACAGCACCGACGCCGCGACGATATCGTTCTTGTGGATCGCCTGGCTGATCGGTTCCGGGAGTGGGCCCGAATTGCCGATGCACGTCGTGCAGCCATAACCGACGAGATCGAAGCCAAGCGCATTCAGATCTTCGGAAAGACCCGACCGGTCGAGATAGTCGGTAACGACCTGCGACCCGGGCGCCAGGCTGGTCTTGACCCAAGGCTTGGCGGTGAGACCTTTCTCCCGTGCCTTGCGGGCGACCAATCCGGCGGCGATCAAAACGGCCGGATTCGAGGTGTTGGTGCAGCTGGTGATCGCGGCGATGACGACGTCGCCATGGCCCAGTGACTCGCACGAATCGACCTTGCCGTCATTGTCGGTATCGACCGGGCAGCGAGCCTTCAGCTTGCCGATGTCCTGGCCATATTCGCTCGTGAAATTGGCGACGAATTCCTCGTCCACCTGGCTCAGCAGCACCTTGTCCTGCGGCCGCTTCGGACCAGCAAGGCTCGGCTCGACGCTCGACATGTCGAGCTCGAGCGTGTCGGTGAAGATCGGATCGACGCTTCCAGGCTCCAGCCACAGACCCTGCGCCTTGCAATAAGCCTCGGTGAGGGCGATCTGATCGTCGCTTCGGCCGGTCAGCCGCATGTAGTCCAGAGTCTTGGAGTCGATCGGGAAGAAGCCGCAGGTGGCGCCATATTCAGGCGCCATGTTGGCAATGGTCGCCCGGTCGGCCACGGAAAGCGCGGAGACGCCGGCGCCGAAAAACTCCACGAACCGACCGACCACGCCATGGGCCCGGAGCATCTGGGTCACGGTAAGAACGAGGTCCGTGGCCGTGATCCCCTCCTTCAGCGCCCCGGTCAGGCGGAATCCGACGACCTCGGGGATGATCATGCTGACCGGTTGGCCGAGCATGGCCGCTTCCGCCTCGATCCCGCCGACGCCCCAGCCGAGGACGCCAAGGCCGTTGACCATGGTGGTGTGGCTGTCCGTTCCGACCAGAGTGTCCGGATAGGCGATTTCGGCGGCTGGTGACCCTTCCGTGTTGGTTTGCGTCGAGGACCAGACCCCTCGGGCGATATATTCCAGATTGACCTGGTGGCAGATGCCCGTCCCCGGCGGCACGACTTCGAAGTTGCGGAAGCCGCTCTGGCCCCATTTAAGGAACTGGTAGCGCTCCGAATTCCGATCATATTCCAGCTCGACGTTGCGTTCGAACGCCTTCGGCGTACCGAACTCGTCGACCATCACGCTGTGATCTATGACCAGGTGGACAGGGACGAGCGGATTGATTTTCTGAGGGTCGCCACCGAGCGAAGCCATCGCGTCTCGCATCGCGGCGAGATCGACGACCGCGGGAACCCCGGTGAAATCCTGCATCAGCACCCGCGCCGGTCGATACTGTATCTCCCGGGTCGAGGTACGGGTCTTTTGCCAGTCGATCAGCGCCTGAATGTCATCGCGGGTAACGGTCTTGCCGTCCTCGAACCGGAGCAGATTCTCGAGCAGCACCCGCATCGAGAAAGGCAGTCGGGCAACATCGCCGAGCCTCTCGGCCGCCTTGGCAAGGGAATAATAAGCATAGGTCCTGCCGCCGACATCGAAGGTGGCGCGTGTGCCCAGGCTGTCATTCCCTACCGACGTCATTGGCGCTTCCTTCCGATGTAAGTCCCGGCGCAGCCTGGGTCATGATTCAAGCGGCGTCCCGGATTGGTAGGCGCGCTCTAGCAAGACCGGGACGCCCCAGCAAACACCGGTCGCCTAATTGGCGTTTGTCGCCTGCGCTTCCAAATCCGCCGCGTCGGCGGCAATATCGGCGGCCTCGGCCTTCGTCTTCGATTCCACGCGCTGCTGGGCGGCGGCTTCGATCGCCGCTTCCTCATTCTTCTCGCTGATATTCTCGAGCACCGCCGGGGACGCCGGCGGCGGTTCCGGACGAAAACGGTCGCGAAGGGCAAAGGCCACGATGAGTACGAAGAGGAGGAGCAGGACGCCGAACACGAGTCGGCGACGACTTCTCATCGGCCCTCGCGGGGTACGATCCGACGAGTCGAGAACAAGGCCGGGCGGTTCATGCGATCGACGCCAAGCAACCTCAAGGCGGCCTGGCGCGCGAGGCGATTACGTTCGCGGCTAAGCTCCGCCTGGCGTGACGCCGCGGCACGGCTGAGGATCAAATCGTGACGTGTCGGGACAGCGTCTGTCCCAGCCGGCGTCGAGAAAAAGAAAGCCATGATGGCTGAGCGCTCGAAACGAAGGGAGGTTCCCAGCACCCGACGCCGCTGCGCCGAGCCGCCACCGCCAGGGGATCCGAAGCGCCTCCTACCAATTGCGGTAGTAACGGCCCCGATAGCGACGATCATAGCGATCATAACGATCATAACGGTCTTCGTAGCGGGCACGGGCGATTTCCCGTCGGCATTCGCGCAACTCGCGGCGATATTCGCGGCGACTGTCTGCACGGCGAAGTTCCCGGCGGCATTCCCGAAGCTCTTGCCGGACATCCCGATCATAATGACCGTAATGATTGCCGCGGTCATAACCGCGACCGTAATATTGGGCCGAGGCACCGGTCACCGGGATCAAGGCGGCAAGTCCGGCGGCGGCAAGGATCAATCTACGCATGACCACTCTCCTGTGACAAAGACGCGTCCGACTCGACCGGATGGCTCCGGGAGTGGAACGACATGACGATGCGCCAGCTCGCCTGAACCTGAAATTACATCTCGTTCATCGGGAGTTTATCGGCGTCCCGGTGGCTGATTTCAGGGCCAGAGGAAGGCTATGAGATAGGCCGCTACAGCGCCGAGCGCGAGCAGGGTTCGGATTACGTGAAGCCGACTCCAGAGCAGGGGCAGGGCTGCACCGATCAGCAGGGCGCCGATCAGAAGGCCGTCGTCGCCCGTCTTCCACCAGGCCCACAAGCCGAGGATCAGTGACACCAAAGCCAGCCCGGCCTGCAGCCAGATCGTCGCGTCGGCTCTGGACCTGGCGAGTGTGGATTGGTCCTCGTGCTTCGTTCGGACCGGCAACTCGGCCAGACTCATCGAGAGCGCCACGCCGGCGAACAAGGCGGTGGCGACCAGAGCGAACAGGGCCTTGAGCATATGTCTCTCCCGCAGGCGTCGGCGACTTATAGGGCGGCGGGCCGGCAGGACAAAGCGGAGTGAGGCAAATATTTACCCGGGAATCGCCTTAATCCGCGACCCGATCTCCAAAGGCAGCAAATCTCAGTCGATGCAGTGGCTTCGATCGCCATCGATGACGGGGCAGGTATCACCAAAGCCGCCTCCACCCGCGGCCAGCGCCACGACAAGCAGGACCAGAACGACGCCGCCACCTATCGCAATAGCCTCGCCTGTGCTGATGGCATTCAACCTTCGCGCCGTCGGGCCGGTCACCGGGGTCCCGCCGATAAGCAAAGTCGGCCGAGCCGTCCCGGAGAGCCTGAAATCGAGCACGTCCCGGTCGGTGACCGAACCGCGCTTGGTGACGGCATCTCGATTGTCCTGGACGGCGGCGATTCGGAAGCCGAGCTGCGGACGCGTTGGGCGGTCGCTGCGCCGATCCAACGGAATTCGGAAGTAAGCGCCGATCGTGGCCCCGTGACGAGGGCTGGCCGTTTCCGCGAATGCGGCGGCGGGCGCCGCCTGGGCAATCCCAGGGGTGGTCGCCGTCGCGACGAGCGCGATCGCGGCCGTGAGCCGAGTCAGCATCACCATTCTCCTCGTCGGAAGCGGGCTGATGGCCAGAAGAACAGGTCGGGCCGGACGCGGCAAGTGATTGTTACCGCGCTGTGCGGCGATCAGTCTCGGATCTAGCTGCGACCGCCGAACCGCCGAACAAGAAAGCGAGCAATCGCCCACGCCGCGAGGCCGCAGACGACGACGATGGCGACGACAACGAGAATGATGAGGATCTGGGCGGCGGCATTGGGACCGTGAGAATCCGACGAGGACCGAAGCAGGATCACGGCGACCGCAATCGGGGCCAGCAGGAGCAATGCGGCAGATGCAGCGAGCGCGCCGAGGATCAGCGGAAGCCGTTTCAACTTCAGCTGGCGCCGGTCACCCGAGCCGCCTGGAGTGTATCGGTGAACTGCTGGAAGGCCACCGCCTTTCCGTCGTCGATCCGCCACACATGGGCGAACTGGGAATCCAGCTTATTGCCGGTTGCCATGTAGGTGCCGCGGTAGCGACCGATGACGATGATCGTGTCGCCGGCATCCAGGAATTCGGCTGGCGCGGCAGCGAATCCGTCCCATTCCGCGCCGAAACGGGCAAATAGCCCGGTGAGGATCGCTTCCGGTCCGCGATAGGGGTTCCGATCCGCATAAGGGAAGTTCTCGGCCTCGTTCCAGACGATGCCCGGGCACATCCTGGAGATCACGCCCGGCCCGTCACTTGTGGCCAGAGCATCGTAGATCGCGCGGACCAGTTCTACATTTTGCTGGGACATAACGGCACCCTTCCTTGGGAGGATGCGCTCGATTGGCGAGCCGGCGCAAGGCCTGCCGGCTGAATGAGTCGCCAGTCGGTCAGTCGCGCCGAGCCTCGAGACAGAGATCTCGGAGCTGGCGGCCGAGACTCGGGCCTGCGAGATGCGCGTCGACCTGGTCGAAGCGTTCTGCGCGAAGGCGCTGGCGGATGTCGTTGACGGAGGCGCAGCTGCCCGAACGGGCGAGCGTGAAGGCACGTTCGAGCGTGGTCAACTGGGTCATAAGCACCTCTTTCGAACAGGAACAGGGAACGCGGTCCGAATGGAGCGCAACAGGACTAACGCACGATTAGGGGCGAGAGGTCCATTGGCGCAGAAGATCGGGCGAGGGAGGGGTCGGGAGGTTGTCCCGGATCATGGCCTCGCCGGCACGAACCGTGGCGACCTCATGCTCACTATCGGGGTTGCCCTCATGCTCGAGGACTACTTTGTAAGGAAGATCTTCGTCCGGGGTCAGAACGATCCGACCGGAAATCGCTGTCTTGGTCTCCTGCATTGGCAACATATGGGATCGCGCTGCCCATTTACCTAATACCTCTTGATCAGTCGTTATGCTGCACTGCAACAAATCGTTCCTATATGGATTGTCCAGCAGCGCCGCATCTCGCGGACGTCTCTTGAAGGATAGACAGTGCCCGCAATCCGACCGAGCTTCCGACTTCGACCCGCCCGCAAGGGCCGCCGCGCCTTTGCACCCGCGACCAGCCTTCATGACCGGCTGAGCGACCTGCCGTCTCCACGGCACAATCCCGGCAATCTTCGTGCCCGGATCTACGTGCCCGAGGGGCTGTCCGGACCGGCGCCGCTCGTCGTCGTCCTCCACGGATGTACCCAGAATGCGGCCGTCTACGATCATGGCTCGGGCTGGTCCCGTCTGGCCGATCAATATGGCTTCATTCTGCTCTTCCCGGAGCAGGATCGGGCGAACAACCCCATGCTGTGTTTCAACTGGTTTTCGGGCAACGACAGTCAGCGCGGCATGGGCGAAGCCGCTTCTATTCGGGCGCTGGTCGAGGCGGTGAAGAAAGCGCACGACGTCGACCCGAAGAGCGTCTTCGTCACCGGGCTTTCCGCCGGCGGAGCCATGGCTTCGGTCATGCTGGCGACCTATCCGGAGGTCTTCGCCGCCGGCGCGATCATCGCCGGTGTCGCTTATGGCTGCGCTTCGGGCGTCACCGAGGCCTTCGACTGCATGGGCGGGCGAGCCCGGGACGACGCTGACGAACTCGGCCGAAAGGTCCGACGCGCTTCTCCGCACAAGGGCCCCTGGCCGCGCGTGCAGGTCTGGCACGGTAGCGCGGACTCGACGGTGGTGCCGAGCAACGCAGACGCAATCTCCCTCCAATGGGCCAGTCTTCACGGCGTCGGTCCGAAACCGGACCGGGTCGATCGGGTGAACAATCATCCGCGCCAGATCTGGACGGGAGCCGATGGCCGGCCGGTCGTCGAGCAATATAATATTACAGGCATGGCGCACGGAGTTCCGCTGGACCCGGGCAGCGGCGAACATGCGCTTGGCGAAGTGGGTACCCACATGCTCGATGTCGGGCTCAGCTCGACCGGCCATATCGCGGCCTTCTTCGGAATCGCCCCGCTACCGCAATCCGAGGCGAAAACGCCCAATCGGCAAGCCGGATCGAAGGTGGAGCCGGCAAGCTCGTCAGGGGAGACGCAGCCCAACAATGTGAAGGACGTCATCGAGCAGGCACTGAAGGCGGCCGGACTTCTTCGCTGAGTTCCATTCGATGTGCCCGGCCTTTGCCC
>DAINCA010000039.1:0-3553 GCA_036732645.1 Allosphingosinicella sp. | reverse complement strand
CGGGTCAACGACGTTCCCGGGTCCACCGGGGAGCAGAGGCGCTGGCGGATCACATCGGGTGAAGCCATGCCGCTTGCCTTGGAATGACCCCGTTTCTGCAGCGGATCTTGTTACGGTCGCGTAGCAATCCAAAAGCTTAATCCATCTTAGATGAGCAAAACACGCGATCCTCAACTCGTCGCTGAATCGTCCCGACACGTCGCAGTGCTGCACTCAAAACAATTACTCCGCCGGAACTATTCGCGCGCTGGAGCTTGAGTCGTTCGCAGCCTGCCGGACTCGGCTCGTGCCACTTCCGGCGCCCCCCTGCTGCTCAATTCAGGGAGTTACATGATGAAGAAAACTATGATGGCCCTCTTCCTGGCCTCCTCACTTTCGCTCGGAGCCTGCGCGACTACCAATGACGATGACCTTGCGGACATCGGCACGGGTGCCGCGATCGGCGCCGGTGTCGGCGCCGGTGCCGGTGCCGTTATCGGCGGCCTGTCTCCCGTCGAGGGCGCCGTTCTCGGCGCCGCTGTCGGTGGACTGGCCGGCGCGGTCTGGGAAGACCGTGACAATGACGGACGGGTTGACGGTTATACCCGTGGCGGCCGTTACTATGAGGGCGCACCGCCCGCTTATGACCCGCGCACAGGTCGTGCCTGCACTTCGACGCTGACCGGCGCCGCGACCGGCGCAGGCGTGGGCGCTCTCGCCGGCGCCGGTGCCGGCGCGGTGATCGGCGGCGTCAGCCCGCTCGAAGGCGCGATTGCCGGCGCCCTCGTTGGCGGTGTCGCAGGCGCGGTCTGGGCCGACCAGAATAATGATGGCTGTGTCGACGGTTATACCCGCGGCGGCCAATATTATCAGGGTACGCCCGAGCCGGTCTACCAGGCCCCTGTCCGCAGCGGCGAGCGCGGTTAAGGTCTGATCCGTATCGATCTTGGAGCGTCGGGCACACGCCCGACGCTCCAGGTCTTACCTTCGTTCGTTTCGATTACTTCCTTGGCGTGTCAGCGTAGCTCCTGCAGGCGTCGGCACGAGAACGGCCCGAAGCCGTAACATCTCGTCCTCTCCATCAGGCGCTGCTAGCGCGACGGGTCACCGACTCACTTCATTCCTGACACGCAGGCGAGCCATTCCGCTCCCGATAAAGGGGGTCAGACCCTGGCTAATAGCTTGGACCCCTGGACGGAGCCACGGCCCACTCCAGACTCTCAGCGTCGCCGACGACGCCTTTCGTTCCTCGGCTGCCCGAACAGCGCCGCCATATGCACCGGATCCCGATTATAAACGTCTGGCCGAAGCGCCACGCCCTCCGGCTCGGGCGCCGCTGTCAGATAGATCAGATAGACCGGGACCGGCTCCGGCAGATCGACATTTTGCTCGGGTTCGCTGCCGCTGCGACGTGGGGTCCGGCCGAACAGCCAGGCTGCGAGGCGGCTGGCATCCTCGACTCTGACGCAGCCTGAGCTGAACAACCGCGCTTCCTCCCGAAGCAGCCCTCGGTCGGGCGTGTCGTGCAGATAGACGCCGAGGTCGTTCGGGAACATGAACTTCATCCGACCCATCGCATTGCTCGGGCCCGGAAGCTGGCGAACCCGCAGGTCCTGACGGCCGGCGGCCACCGCCCTCCAGTCGACTGCGGAGGCCTCGAGGCGCCGCGCATTGGCGGTCCAGTCGGAAAGTATCTCGTAGCGGCGCTCCCGGATGACCCCGGGCCCAGCGGCCAGGACAGCATTCGCGATCCGGTTCCGCACCAGATCGGGCGGAACGTTCCAGTAAGGATTGAGTGAGACGTAGCGCATCGTCGCCGCCATCATCGGCGTCGGCTCGCTTTCCTTGCCGACCACCACCCGCATCGAGTCGACGGCCCGACCGTCCTCGTACATCCACAAACGGGCGGCGGCCGCGTCGACGAGCACGTAGCGCCGGCCGAGATTAGCCGGAAGCGCGCGCGCCCGTTCGAGGTTGAGGCGAAGCAGCCGCTGAAGCTGCGGCGAGCCCCTGTTGAGAACTGCCAAAGTGAGTGGGCCCGCGATTCCATCCTGCGGGATTCCATGCGCGGCCTGGAGCTGGCGAATGGCATTGGTGACGGTCCGGTCGTAGGCGCCGTCGGGGGGTAGCCCGAGACGGGCGCGAAGCTGCCGCACGCGCGGATCGCGAGAACCGGGCCGCATCAGCGGCCCCGACGGCACGTGAAACTGTCCCTGCGAAAGCTGGGTCCCGATCTGCGGCACCAGGGCGCCACGAAGCCTGGCATAATGCGGATTCATCCAGCCGATATTCTCTAGCCAGGACTGAAGATTGGGCGCCGAGGCGGCCATCGCCAGAACCTCCGTCCGCGTCGGAACGACCGGGCGGTAACGTTCCTCGGTATAGATCATGCCGAGATCCTGGGCTCTGCGGACATGCTGGACGTAGGTGCCGAAGATTGTCGAGAGGGAGCGCTCGGCGCGGGCCAGAGCCCGGGGTGAACCGCCTTGAGCCTCCTCGATCCGCTCGCGAAGCTCTCCCAGCCGGTAGTTGCGTGGGTCGAGGCCGTCGGCTTCGGCGGTCTCGAGCAGATAGAGGACGGTGTCGACCTCGGGCCGCAATTGACCCTGCTGCACCCAGAAGGGGAGATTGTTGCGACGCTGGTAGAATGCCGCGACCTCGCGGTCGCCGCGCATGGCGCTTCGCATCGCCGACTGAATTTCCGGCGAGGCCGTCTGAGCCATGGCGACGGTGGGCAGAAGACCCGTCGAAAAGGCGACAGTAGCCAGCGAACCCAACAGGAAGCGGCGGCGAGACGGGGCGGTTCCGCCCCGACGGCTGGACAATTGACTCACTGGTGAATGATACCCTCAGGACGATTTTGTTGCGCCGATTCAACGAAGGTCGGCGAGCGACGTTCCCGGTGAATGCGTACGGCCATTATCCTGTTGTATCTGCGCCACAAACCATGACCGCGACATGAACCCGCCGCGTTGGGGCGGGCGTAACGCTCGAAGGGGCTGCCGCCTGCGGCGACGGCGTCCCGACCAGGCTACTCCGCCGCGACTCCGGCGCGAGTGAACATGTCGTCGCCATTGCTCTCCGCCTCGACGCCGTCGTTGGCGGCCTTGGCATTCTGGCGGCGGTCGAAATTGTCCCAGACCTCGCCCCAGTTGCCGCGGGTCGCCGCCTTCGAATATTCGGTGGCCCTGGTTTCGAAGAAGTTCGCGTGCTCGACGCCGTTGAGGAGCGGCGCCAGCCACGGGAGCGGGTGCTCGTCCATCATGTAGATCGGCTGGAAGCCCAATTGGCCGAGCCGCCAGTCGGCGATGTAGCGGATGTAGCGCTTGATTTCGCGCGGCGTCATTCCCGGGACCGGCCCCATTTCGAACGCCAGATCGATGAAGGCGTCCTCGAGCCGGACGGTGTGCTGGCAGACGTCGAGAATGTCGTCTCGTACCGCCTTGGTCATGCAGTCCCGCTCCTTGACGAAGGCGTGGAACAGACGGGTGATGCCCTCGCAATGCAGGCTTTCGTCGCGCACGCTCCACGAGATGATCTGGCCCATGCCCTTCATCTTGTTGAAGCGCGGGAA
>DAINCA010000038.1:0-13251 GCA_036732645.1 Allosphingosinicella sp. | reverse complement strand
ACCCCTGACCTTCGCAATGCCATTGCGACGCTCTCCCAGCTGAGCTACGGCCCCGAACCATTTTCCGGCCGCCCCAAAGGGGCCAACGGTCTGGGTGACCGCACCGGTTTCAACGCGCGCCGGATGTAAGTGAGGCTTAGCCCCGGCGCAAGGCTGTTGATCGCCCGAACCCTGATCGCTTCAGGCCCAGCCGGCTCTCACCTGAATCAGGGATTTCCGGACTAGCCTTCCTCGTCGTCGTCGCCCGCGCCCGGGACTCCGATATCGTCGTCGCCACCGAGATCGACCTCGTCGTCCGGGTTCTGCTCGGCTTCCTCGTCGACATCGAGATCGAGATCCGGTGCGGCGAGATCCGTGTCCGCTTTCTCAGTCTCGACTTCGGGCTTGGCCGCTTCGAACGGCATGGGCTGCTTGGATTTCAGGACAGGCTCGGGCTGCCAGTTGATCCCGCAGGCGATGCAGGTCACCGGATCTTCCTTGCCGAGGTCGTAGAAACGGGTGGCACATTTGGGGCAGGTGCGCTTGGTGCCCCATTCCGGTTTCACCATGGGTGAAGAATCTCCGTATACGAATTGAAATGAGCGCCGCCGCGAGGGATCGGGACCCGGTCGGCGGGCGCCTTGCCACATGGTAGGGGCGCTGTCAAAAGCCAAGACATGACGGCGTTCGCGCCGCGCGGGCCACTTCGTGGAACCGCGTGGATCCCCGGCGACAAGAGTATTTCGCACCGCGCCCTGATGCTGGCTGCGCTCGCCGTGGGCGAAAGCCGGATTGACGGTCTTTGTGACGGCGCGGACGTTCAGGCGACGATCCTCGCGCTCGAAGCAATGGGTGCGAGAATTCGACCAACGGAATCAATTTGCAGCATCCACGGTGTCGGCGTCGCCGGGCTGCTTCAGCCGGAAGCCGCTTTCGACCTGGGCAATTCTGGGACTTCGGCCCGACTGCTGATGGGACTGGTCGCGAGCCACCCCGTCAAAGCGGTCTTCACCGGGGATCCTTCGCTGTCGCGCCGGCCGATGGAAAGGGTCGCGTCGCCGCTGCGACGGATCGGCGCCGGCATCGACACCGCGCCGGGCGGCCGGCTGCCACTAACCGTCACTGGGCTGGCCCCTGCCCTCGCCCGCCGGCACGTGCTCCAGACTGCCTCGGCCCAGGTCAAGTCCGCCTTGCTCCTGGCCGCGCTCAACCAACCCGGAATCACGAGCGTCGAGGCGCCGCCGAGCCGCGACCACCTCGAGCGGTTGCTCCCCTTGTTCGGTGCCGAGGTGGAGACCGGCGACGGCACGATCCGCGTTCGCGGCGAGGTCGAGCTCAACCCGGTGACGTTGACGGTCCCCGGCGACCCATCGGCCGCCGCCTTCCTGACGGTTGCGGCCCTCGTCGTGCCAGGCTCGGCGCTTCGGATCGAGAATGTCGGGATCAATCCCCTTCGGACGGGTTTCTATGAGCTGCTCGCCGAAATGGGGGCGGACCTGACCTTCAGCGGCCGACGGATGGTCTCGGGTGAGCCGGTCGCGGACCTCGAAGTCCGACACTCGTCGCTGACCGGATGCGAAGTGCCGCCCGATCTGGCGCCTCGAATGATCGACGAGTTCCCGATCCTGTTCGTCGCCGGCGCCTTCGCGGCCGGTACGACCCGGACAAGCCAGCTGTCAGAGCTGCGGATCAAGGAGTCCGATCGCCTCGCCACGATGGCCAGCGGCCTCCGCGAGATCGGTGTTGCTGTCGAGGAGCAGGAAGACGGCCTTGTCGTTGAGGGTAGCGCCGGTGAGCCGCTTCCCGGCGGCGGCATGGTCTCCACGGCCCTCGACCATCGGGTAGCGATGAGCTTCGCCGTGGCTGGCCTGCACAGCCGCGAGCCGGTAGGGATCGACGACATGCGACCCATCGATAACAGTTTCCCTCGCTTCCTTGCCGTCCTCGAGGCGTTGACCCGGATATGATCATTGCTGTCGATGGACCCGCGGCCAGCGGAAAAGGGACGATTGCGCGGGCGCTGGCCGCGCATTTTGGTCTCCCCCACATGGACACCGGCCTCCTCTATCGAGCCGCGGCCCTCAATCTGCTCGAAATGGGTGGCGATCCGGAAAGTGAATTCGCTGCCGCGCGGGCCTGCGACCTTTCGCAGATCGACTTTTCCGACCCCGAACTGAAAAGCGAGACCGTGGGAGGAGTCGCCTCGAGGATCTCGACCTACAAATTGGTGCGCGAAGCGCTGATCGAACGGCAGCGGCGGTTCGCTGCGCAGCCCCAGGGCGCGGTTCTCGACGGGCGCGATATCGGAACCGTGATCGCGCCCGAAGCCGAGGTGAAATTATTCGTCACCGCAAGTGCCGAGGCGCGTGCGGAGCGCCGGCTGAACGAGCTCAAGAAATTGGGTCTCGACGTTCATTATCCCGACGTTCTCGCCGACATACGCGCCCGCGACGAACGCGACACCAGCCGCTCTGCCGCCCCGCTGAAGGCGGCACCCGATGCCGAGACCATCGATACCAGCGGCCTTACGGCGGACCAGGCGATCGCCGCCGCGGTTGCGGCCGCGGAGCGTCGGCTCGAGCGCGGCTGACCAGGAGATTGTCCCATTGCGGGAAGAAAGTAGTGGCGAGGATTCGACCGGTCGTTTGATCCATGTTAGGTGCAAGCACCGTAGACGACTCGGGCCCCGGAAACCCTTTCCCGGGGCCCTATTTTTTCAGAGTCGGATGCGCTAGCGAGCGCCTGCAATTCCCTCAGCGACAGCGAAGTTCGCCGCGATCAAGTTCCCGGCCGAGCAGTGCGCCGGCGGCACCGCCGATCAACGTCCCAAGCGTCCGCTCGCGGCCGCCATCGACCGCCCGCCCAGCCAGAGCCTCTACCGCACCGCCAACGATCGTCCCCACCGTCCCGTCGCTTCGACGGCAATACATGGCGCCATCGTCGCCGCGCCAGACACGGTCGCTGCGGGTAAGCGCGCGCTCATGCTGGCTGGGGTGGACGCCAGCGTCGCGCGCGCGTCGTCCGTTCGCGGGCGCCCAAGGGGGAGGATCGGCCATTACCGGAGCGGACGGTATCGATGCGGCGAAAGCCGCCGAAACGAGCAAGATCTTTCTCACCTTTTCCCCTCCCCATGCGCGATCAATGACCCAAATTAAGCCCGGGTCACCTCATTGCGCAACAGTCGCCGCTTCATCGGCGATAATGTCCACGGACGCGATCGTCATAATCCCGATCGAAACGCGGTTCCTCCCCTTCGCCATAGGAAGGCGCTCCCTCGAACTGCTCCAGGCCGCGGCTCACGACGTAGCCGCCACGCTCCGTATCGTAGGTGAGTTCGTTCCAAGGCAGCGGATAGAAGCGACCGCTCGAGCCGAACAGCCCACCTGAGGTGAGCACCGCATATTCCACCTGGCCGGTTCGCTTCTCAACCATGAAGCTGTCGACCGTCCCCAGCTTGTCGCCATTGCCGTCATAGACATGGGTGCCTTCGACCTTCTTCGACGAGATCAAACGTTCGGTCTCGTCCCTGGCGATGTTCATGGTATCTCGGTCCATCTTACTTCCTCTCGAAACATTTGGCAGGCTGGCTCAGCCCAGATTGAGAACGCCGGTGAGCACGAGGATGGCCAGCACCGCCACGGCGGCGATTGCCACCCAGAGCAGCCAGCTCGTATCGCTTCTGCTCGCCTTTGCTTCCCGAGTGTCGTCAACGGCGCCGGGTCGATCTCCGGACGATGTCTGGAACTGGAGCGATTTCCAGCCGGCCACCGTCTCTGCCCCGGTGCGGTTGAGATGGACATGTTCGTCGACGCGATGAACCCACATTTCGGGGACCGTTTCCTCCCGTTCTCCTGCGCCCATACGGCGCAGCATGAAGCCCTGGTTGGAAGGGCGATCGACCGTCCCAAGCAGTTCGCCGTCCGACGTCAGCACCTGCATGCCGGGCGCAATCTCGCGATGTTCCATGGCCGTCTCCTGCAGTGGTTCAACGCAAGAACCAGCGAGACGAACTGCCGTTCCACCCCCGGCACGATGCCTGCCGCAGGGGTAATTCGGTTGATCGGATACGGGCGCTGGCGCGATCAGGCGGCGTCGCGTTGATCCTTCTCGATTTCGCCCGGGACGAGCCAGCACAAGGTCTCGCCGCTTTCGTCCCATCTCGCCTGGCGGGCCTTGACGGCGTCACCGGCGGCCTCTTCTGGACTGAGCCTCCAGGGACCCAGGATCGCGCAGGTGCGATAGCGATATCGAGCCACGTTTGCTCCCTCCCGTGGCTTAGTCTTTTGTTAAGGATATTTCTGTCGCTGAGAGACCAGAAAAAGGGCTTTTTTTGGCGTTTGCTGCGGATCCGCTTTGAGCGGCCCATTGCCGCGCGGATCGGAAGGCCGCGGCCAGCCGGCGCTTCGTGAGTGCGAGATGCGACTGCAACGACGGGGTTTCCGCACTCCCGGAATCCGCGCTCGGACCTAGAGCAAGGCTACCGCTGCAAAACCCGCCACCAGCAGGACCAGAACGAACGTACCAATCAGGTTGAGCCGCCGTTCGATGAAGACTTTCATCCGTTCGCCGTAGCGTTTGAGAAGCCATGCGATGAGGAAGAATCGCGCACCTCGCGTGATCGCCGCGAGAAGTACGAACAGGAGAAAATTGTAGGCGAAGAACCCACTCGCGATCGTCACCACCTTGAATGGGATCGGGGTCAATCCCTTGATCAGGATCACGGCCGCCCCCCATTCGTCGTACCAGTCGCGAAATTCCGCGATCGCATCATGAGCGCCGTAGAGGTTGACCAGCCAGAGGCCGACGCTGTCGTAGAGGAAATAGCCGATCGCATATCCGAGCATTCCCCCGGCGACGGACGTGATCGTGCAAATGGTGGCGATACGATAGGCCTGATCGCGCCGCGCGAGGATCATTGGCACCAGCATGACGTCGGGCGGGATCGGAAAGATGCTGCTCTCTGCGAACGAGACGACCGCCAACGATCTCTCGGCATGGCGATGATGCGCCAGACGCAGGGTCCAGTCGTAAAGCGCGCGAAACATTGAGGCCCCGGCCGTGTAAAGTGGCGGGGGCTTAGCCGGGAAAGCGACCTGGCACCAGTCGCTTCGACCTGACGCCCGGGCGCTCGCTCAGCTGGACGGCGCTCCCGTCGGTTCCAGATAACGTGGCCCCGCGCCTTCGGCGGCCAGACGATCGCCGGGGTTGCGAAGCGGACATTGTTCGACCGACAGACAGCCGCAGCCGATGCAATTGTCGAGGCGGTCCCGAAGCAAGACAAGCTGCTCTATCCGGCGATCGAGATCCACCCGCCAGCCGGCTGCCATCCGCGCCCAATCCGCTTGCCCCGGCGTACGGTCGACCGGCAGGGCAGAAAGCCGGCGGCCGATCTCCGCCAGAGAAATGCCGAGCTGCTGGGCCACCTTGATGATCGCGACCCGCCGCAAAGCGGAGCGCTCGTAACGGCGCTGGTTACCGCCGGAGCGCCAACCGGAAATCAGGCCCTTGCGCTCGTAAAAATGGATGGCGGAGACGGCGACTCCGCTTCGCTGCGCGAGCTCGCCCACTGTAAGCACCTTGGCTGGCGTATGGGGTCCCTCAACTTTCATCTTGACCTCAACTTTTGTTGAGGTTCCATACGTCCCTTCCTCTTCAGCTTTCAAGAGGGAGCACGCACGATGAACGAACCCATGTTCACCATGGAGCGCGGTGAAATTCACTCGAGGCGCCGCCTCGCCGACCCGATGGCCTCGGTGAAAGGCAAGACGACTTCCGCGCCAATGCCTGCGGCTCTGCCTTCGGCGCTGATTCCGAAGCCGGTTCCCCTGGCTTAGCCGCGCCTTTTCCTGAGGCGGTGGAGGAAGCCGCGCACGAGGCGCCGGCGTGCGAGCGGCTCGAACGGTTCGGCCGCGCTTTCCGGGTCGGCGACTTCGGCCTTCGCCAGGGTCTTCGACGGCTCACTGAATTCGGGCGGTCGATAGAGGCGGAGGCTCCGGCCCTCACCACGAAGCCGATCGACGGTGGCGATGAGCGAATTCGTCTCCTGAAAAACCTTCGCCACCTCGGCCGGTGCGACACCCAGATGCTCGCCCATCAAGTCGTATCGAAGCGCTTCGATCTGCTTACGGCATCCCTCGTTGGCGGGTCTCCGCCCGTCGATCGTCACGTCACACTCGCTGTCCAGCCCCAGCGACCGGTTGTTCATGTTGGCGGAGCCCACCTTCAGGACGAGATCGTCGACGATCATGATCTTGGCATGGACGTAGATGTCCTCGCCTTGTTCGGTGACCGGGTAGTAGATCCTGAAGCGCTCCTTGTGATCGGCCTTTCGCAAGATCTGAAAAAGCTCGGCCCGGGCCGCGCCCATCATCTGTTCCTCGAGCCAGCCGTCGGCAGTGCACGGATTGACGATCAGGAATTCCGGCGGGTCCGCTTCCATCAGGCGTTTGGCTATCGCCTCGGCGATCACTCGGGATGCGAAATATTGCTGCTCGACATAAAGGAAGCGTTCCGCCTTGTTGATCAGGTCCAGGAACAAGGCTTCGATCTCTCGGATTTCAGAGCCTTCGCCGTCGTCGCCGCAGGTCCGGGAAATAGAGATTTCGATCTGGTGGAAGTCGGCGTCCAATTCATCGGGCCATGGATCGCTCTTCGTCTTCGGTGCCTTGACCACCTCCTTGCAGGCCTTTTTCCATCGATCCCGCCCCAACTCGCCGAGCGCGCGCGCAGCGGCTCCGTCGACCGCCATCGTCGCGTCATGCCAGGGTCCATAAGGCCGATGCGTGGAGGGTCGTTGCCGGCCCGGTTCGTCGTCCAGGTGATCGCGCGTATCCCAGCGGGACCCGGTCATGTCGATACCGCCACAAAAAGCCAGTGCATCATCGACGACGAGAATCTTGTGATGATGGCTGGCGGCAAGTGGCGGAGTATGATCCAGCCGGAACGAAATGCTCTTGTTCAGCAGCCGCCACACCGCCATCCGAGCGAGCGTCGTGCCACGTCCAAGCAGGCTGAGCAGCTCGCCGTTCCAGGCGAGGATATAGATCTTCAGTTTCGGGCGGCGCTTCGCGAGCCACGCCAGGAAGGGTCCAAGATGGACCGGGACATCTTCCTGTCCGGATTCATCCTGTTTTTCGCCGATCAACTTGATCCGGGTGTCGAGGTCCCAGCCAATCAGCAGGATCTGGGATTTGGCGTCGAGCATCGCCTGCCGGGCAAGCCTGAAATAATCGGCCGCGTCGACGACGAGCGCCGCCCGCTCCGCGCGTTCGATGCGCCAACAATTGCGGCCGGGCTCGAGCAATGTCTGCTCGCTCGGTTTTGGTGTCTTTCGGTTTCGGCTCACGGCCGCACAACCGCTGAAATCCAATCCGGTTTCGTTGCCGTAATCAAGATTGGGGCATGAAGGCCAGCAACTCGTTGACCCGCCGTTCGGCGTCGGCGAGCGCCTGGTCGATCGGCTTGGTGCCGGCGACGGCGGCCTCGAGCTCTTCACCGATCAGGCCCTGGATCGCGGACTGACGCTGGGCATGGTCAGGGAGCTGCGCGCCCGTCGCCGCCATCGCCGCGATGTCGCTCCGGTGCGGCAAAGCGCGAAATTCCGGTGTGCCTAGCACGGCCTCGAAGGCCGGGAGATGGCCGGTGCGGGACCAGTCGAAATTATGGGCGGCGAGGAATCGAAGGAAGCGGCCGATCGCCTGCCGCTCCTGAGGGGATCGATCATCACGTGGCATCGCCCAGGCGTGGCCGTCGACGAACGCGGCCTCCTCTCCCCATAATCGCGGGAAGGGCATGACCGCATAATTGCCGTGGAGAGGCCGCCCCTCGACTTTCGCTTCCTCGTCATAGGGCCCGATCATCCAAGTCCCGGTCGGGAAGATCCCGCCGTCGCCGTTCATGAAGGCGGCTGTGGCAGCCGGAAAATCCTGGTTGCGGGTGGTAAGGCCCTCGGCGTTCAGGGTCTTGAAGAGCTGGACGATCCGTCGGGCTTCGGGCGTGTTCAGTCGAATGTGGCGGGGGTCGGGGAAGATGACCGCGTCCTGCGCGAGCAGATAGGTGTAGAGATTGGCGACGTAATAATCCGGCGCGCTGACCTGCGCCTGGATGAGATAAGGTTTGCCAGTGGCCTGCTTGAAGCGGCGGGCATGCTCGAGCAATTCTTCGGGTGATCTGGGGAGGATCGGCCGATCACCGTTCATCAGGCCCGCCTGGCGCATCAGGCCCGTGTTGATGTGCCAAAGCCGCCCGATCGTATCCCAGGGCAAGGCGTAGGTCCGCCCGCCTTTGATCACCCCCGCCCGGCCGGCCTCTGTAAAGGTCTCGGGCCCGATATCCGCTTCGCGAAGAAGGTCGTCCATTGGCTCGAGCAAGCCGCGCCCGGCATAATCGGAGACGACCGATTGGTGCATGGTCACGAGGTCGGGAGGGTCGCCCGCCGCGATCTGGGCCGAGAGCTGCGGATAACCGGGCCAGGCGACGAGGTTGACCTTCAGGCGAATGTCCGGGTTTTCGGCCTGGAACTTGTTAATCAGGACGGTGAGGATCCCGCATTCGCCCTCCGCGGAGCGGACATCGACGCTTTGGGCGTAGACTGCGCCGCACTCACCGAAGAAACGCTGGACGACGATCTCGGTCCGGTCGTCGGTGCCGCCACAGCCGGCCAATAAGATGATTGCGGCGAGGAAGAGGACAGCTCGCCTCATCGAACCGCGGTCCCCGCCATCGCGCGGACGATCTGTTTCTGGAAGATGATATAGACGATGAGGATCGGGACCGAGGCGAACACCGCCTGCGCCATCAGGAATCCGAGCCCGCTCGTCTGGGCATAGTTCATCTGCGCGGAAGCGAGGCCTACGGTGAGAGTGAATCGATCGCTGGTCGTGGCCGAGATGAGCGGCCACCAATAATCGTTCCAGGCTGCGAGAAACGTGAATACGCCGAGCGTCGCCTGGGCCGGGATGGTGAGTGGCAACAGCACCTTCCAGAACAAGGTGAACTGGGAGGCCCCGTCGAGCAAGGCCGCTTCGTCCAGCTCACGGGGGATGGCGCGGAAATACTGGGTCATGAAGAAGACGCCGAACGAGCCCGTGAGGCCGGGCAGGATCAGCCCGATATAGGAATTGTGGAGGCCCAGATCGGCAAAGAACTGGTGCCGCGGCAGGATCACCGCCTGTTCGGGAACGGCCAGTCCGAGGAGCACGAGGATGAACAAGGTGCGGCGGAACGGAAATTCCAGCCGGGCAAAACCGTAGCCGGCCAGCGAGCACAAAATCAGCACGCCGGCTGTAGTGCCGAGCGACACGATGAGGCTGTTGAACAGCCAGCGAGTCACTGGCGAACCCAGGATCGCCCGGTAATTCTCCAGCGTGTAGGGCGCCGAAAAAGCGGTGGCGCTGTCGCGCATCAGCTCGGAATTGCTCTTGAACGAAAGCAAGAGAGTCCAGACCAGGGGGGTGACCATGATGATCGCCGCGATCGTGACCGCGATCAAAGCGGGCGTCGTCAGGCGCGGCCGAGCCGGGGCTCCACTCATCGTTCCGGTTCCTGACGGGTGACCGTCCAATATTGGATCAAGGTGACGGCGACGATCAGCAGGAAGAGAAGCTCGGCCGCCGCCACCGCCAGGCCAAGCTCCCAGCGACCAAAGGCCACTTCATAGATATAGAGGACGACCGGCCGCGATGCGCCGCTGGGACCGCCCGCGGTCAAAAGCTGCGCCTGTCCGAACAACTGCAACTGGGCGGCGGTCTGAAGCATGATGACGAGAACGAGCGTTCGCCGGATCGATGGCAAGGTGATCCGCCAGAATGTCGTCCAGCGGTTCGCCTGATCGAGCGACGCCGCTTCATACATGTCGGCAGGTACCTGCTGGAGCCCGGCCAGGAACAGCATGATCGGGAATCCCAACGACCACCAGATCGTGGTGATGGCCAAAGCCGGAATGACCAGATCCGGGTCGCTGAGGAACGGCAAGGGCTGATAGCCGAGTGCTGTCGCCGCTTCCGCAAGGAGGCCCGCGTCGGGCGTCAGAATGAAGCGCCAGATCAGGGTGACGATGGTGACGGAGAGTACCGATGAACTGAAGAAAATCCCGCGAAACACCGCTGCCGTCTTGGTGGCGCTGTTGAGCGCCAGCGCCAGCAACAAGGCGATCAAAGTCAGCGGCGGAACGATCAGCAACGCCAGCTGGAATGTGTTCAGGAGCGCGTGGTGGAAGACCGGATCGGCGGCCAGTCGAGCATAATTTTCGAGCCCGACCCACTGACGCGCTCCGAACAGATCGGCGCGATGGAAACTGATGACGATCCCGAGCAGCAACGGGTAAATCAGGATCACGGCGTAGAACAGGATAAAGGGTCCGACGAACAGGAAGCCGTCGAGGCGGCGTCGGTGCATCAGGCGAGCTCGGCGTGATGGCCGGCGCCATCCGGCCCGAACAGGTGCGCAATGGCGCCATCGATCCGAAGGCCGATCGTGTCACCCATCTTCACGCTGCTGGTGCCGACATCCTCGGCGGTGATCGACTGGCCGTCCTTCAGATTGGCGTAGATCAAAGTCCGTTCGCCAAGCCGCTCGACGAGCAGAACCTCCGCGTTCGTGGTTCCCTCCCCGGCCGCGACAACGCGAACGCTTTCTGGACGAAGACCCAGCTCCAGGCTGCCGTTGGGAAGCGGTGCCCTGGCAACCCGGGTCTCGACCAGGGCGCCGTCACCGAGCCGAACCGTCGCTCGGTCCCCGTCCCCGTCGACCAGCTCCGCCGGAAGCAAGGTCATGGCCGGAGAACCGACGAAGCGCGCAACGAAGGTGTTGGCAGGGCGGCTATATATCTCCATCGGCGGCCCCACCTGCTGGATCCGCCGATCGTTCATGACGATGATGCGGTCGGCAAGAGTCATGGCCTCGGCCTGGTCGTGAGTCACCATGATGACGGCAGCGTCGACCTTCTGGCGCAGCTGCGCCAGCTCCACCCGGGTCCGCATCCGCAGCGCTGCATCGAGATTGGACAGCGGTTCGTCCAGCAGGAACAATCGGGGTTGCTTGACGATGGCCCGCCCGATCGCGACGCGTTGCCGCTGGCCGCCGGACATCTGACCCGGCTTCTTGTCGAGTTGCTCTTCGATTTCGAGGACTCGGGCGGCCTCCGCGACGCGCGCCTCGATCTGTGCTTTCGGCATGCCGGCGTTGCGCAGGCCGAACGCCATGTTCTCGCGCACGGTCATGTGCGGGTAGAGCGCATAATGCTGGAAAACCATCGCCACGCCGCGCTGGCCTGGCGGGAGTTGATCGATCCTCTCCCCTTCGAGGCGGACCTCGCCGCTGTCGAGCGTCTCGAGGCCGGCGATGATGCGAAGAAGCGTCGATTTCCCGCTTCCGGAAGGGCCGAGGAAAGCGACGAACTCGCGAGCCTCCATATCGAGCGAGACGTCGTCGAGCACCAGCGTCTCGCCGAACGCCTTGCTGACGTTGCTCAGTTCGAGGCTGGCCAAGTCACCCCCTTTTATATGATTATTCGCCGGCGGATGATTAGTCCCAGCCACGCCGCGGTCAACTGCTCATACCAGCTCGCCGGCTGTTCCAGCGCGAGCCAAGATTCTCACGCCCAATAGACGCAAAACTGGCCATTTTTCCGCCGTCCGAGGGGTTTACATTGCCCTTGTCCGGCCCTAAATAGCGCACCTCACCACAGCTTCTCGGAACAGGGCACGCCGTCGCGCAGCGTGCTCAACGCATTGATTGGCTGGGGTTTCATAGGACGCCGAAGCTGCCGATTCCAAGAGCGAATCGCGCGGCTTTTTGCGTTTGAGCGCACATTTTCATGGCTGCCCGGGCCCCTGCCCGGCCGCGGCAAAAGGCGAAGGCGAGAAGCACCCACATGGCGACCAAGGCAGCTCCGGCCACCGAGACCCGGCCCACCGCGTCCAAGCGTATCCGCAAGATCTTTGGGAACATCCACGAAGTTTCCGAAATGCCGAACCTGATCGAGGTTCAGCGCGAAAGCTATGAGCAGTTCCTTCGTTCGCGGCCGCAGGACGGTTATGTTTCCGGGCTCGAAAAGACGCTGCGTTCGGTCTTTCCGATCCGCGATTTCGCCGGCACCGCGGAACTCGATTTCGTCCATTACGAACTCGAAGAGCCGAAATACGACACCGACGAGTGCCGTCAGCGCGGCATGACCTACGCGGCGCCGATGCGCGTCACGCTCCGCCTGATCGTCTTCGAAGTCGATCCCGACACGGAGACCCGGTCCGTCCTCGATATCAAGGAGCAAGACGTCTACATGGGCGACATGCCGCTGATGACGAAGAACGGCACGTTCATCGTCAACGGCACCGAGCGCGTCATCGTCAGCCAGATGCACCGTTCGCCCGGCGTCCTCTTCGATCATGACCGCGGCAAGACCCACGCTTCGGGCAAGTTCCTGTTCGCCGCCCGGGTCATCCCCTATCGCGGTTCCTGGCTGGACTTCGAATTCGACGCCAAGGACATCGTCAACGTCCGCATCGATCGCAAGCGCAAGCTCCCGGTGACGGCGCTTCTCCACGCGCTCGACATGAGTTCCGAGGAAATCGTCAACACCTTCTACGATCGAGTCACTTATGTGCGCGGCACCAATGGCTGGCAGGTCCCGTTTGTCCCCGAGCAATGGCGCGGGCAGAAGCCGCAGTTCGACATCGTCAACGGCGACAGCGGCGAGGTCATCTTCCCGGCCGGTCAGAAGATCAGCCCGCGCGCGGCGAACAAGGCGTTGAAGGACGGCCTCGTCAATCTCCTCATCCCGACCGAGGAGATTTTCGGCCGCTACAGTGCCTTCGATCTCGTCAACGAGTCGACCGGTGAGATCTACGTCGAGGCCGGGGACGAGCTGAGCCCCGAAAATCTGGAGAAGCTCGACAAGGCCGGAATCGACCGGATCGAGCTGCTCGACATCGATCACGTCAACACCGGCGCCTGGATGCGCAACACCCTCAAGGCCGACAAGGCCGAGGACCGCGATCAGGCCCTGTCCGATATCTACCGGGTGATGCGCCCGGGCGAGCCGCCGACGCGCGAGACCGCCGAGGCCCTGTTCGCCGGCCTGTTCTTCGATCCCGAGCGCTACGACCTCTCGGCCGTCGGCCGGGTCAAGCTCAACATGCGCCTCGACCTCGACGCCGAGGATACGGTGACGACGCTTCGCAAGGAGGACATCGTCGCGGTCGTGAAGACCCTGGTCGACCTCAAGGACGGCAAGGGCGAGATCGACGACATCGACAATCTCGGCAACCGCCGGGT
>DAINCA010000037.1:0-13265 GCA_036732645.1 Allosphingosinicella sp. | reverse complement strand
GGTCACGACCGGAGCTTCCTCGGCGGGAGCTTCGTCGACCGGCGGCGCGGCGGCCGCCGCGGCAGCGGCTTCCTCGGCAGCAGCCGCCTTGGCGACGGCGGCCTCGGCGCGCTCCTTGGCCTTCTCGCCCGGCTCGGCCTTCTTCGGGTTATTGCGGGCCGGCCGCTCCTTGATGCCGGCGGCATCGAGGAAGCGCAGCACGCGATCCGACGGCTGGGCGCCGACCGACAGCCAATGCCGGGCGCGGTCCGCGTCCAGCTTCACCCGCTCCGGGCTGTCCTTGGGCAGAAGCGGATTGTAGCTGCCGATGCGTTCGATGAACTTGCCGTCGCGCGAATTGCGCGAGTCGGCGACGACGATCTTGTAATAAGGCCGCTTCTTCGCGCCGCCCCGTGAAAGCCTGATTGCAACTGCCATTTCGATTTCCTTTCTTGAACCTATCTCTTGAAATTCTTCGGATTGAACGGGGCGTTTCCGCCCGGAAGTCCGGGAAGGCCAGGCAGGCCGCCGGGCGGCAAGGCGCCGCCGGGGAGGCCCCCGAGCGCTCCGCCAAGGCCGCCGACGCCACCGCCGCCGAACAAGGCGCCAAGCTTGCCGAGCCCGCCCATCTTTCGGATCTTCTTCATCGCGTTCGCCATTTCCTGATGCATTTTCAGGAGCTTGTTCACTTCCTGGACGGTCGTGCCCGAGCCCTTGGCGACCCGGATCTTGCGCTTGGCGTTCATCACCTCCGGCTTGACCCGCTCCTTCGGAGTCATCGAGCCGATGATGGCATCGAGGCGGCCCAGCACATTGCCTTCGAGCACGCCGCTCTGATTGATCTGGTTGCGCATCTTGCCGATCCCCGGAAGCATTCCGGCAAGCGCGCCGAGACCGCCCATGCGCTGCATCTGACGGAGCTGGGCGCGAAGGTCGTTCATGTCGAACTGACCCTTCGCCATCTTGGCGGCGAGCGCCTCGGCCTCTTCGACCTGGATCGTCTCTTGGGCGCGCTCGACCAGGCTGACGACGTCGCCCATGCCCAGAATTCGGCCAGCGACGCGCTCGGGATGGAATGCCTCGATCTTGTCGATGCCCTCGCCGACGCCGGCGAACTTGATCGGCTTGCCGGTGACGGCGCGCATCGACAGAGCGGCGCCGCCGCGGGCGTCACCGTCGAGGCGGGTGAGGACGATGCCGGTGAGCTCGACCTGGTCGACGAAGCTCTTGGCGACATTCACCGCATCCTGGCCGGTCAAGGCGTCGGCCACCAGGAGGACTTCCTGCGGCGAGGTCGCGGCGGCGACCGCCTTCATCTCGTCCATCAACGCCTGATCGACGTGGAGCCGGCCGGCCGTGTCGAGCAAGAGGACGTCGAAACCCTGAAGCCGGGCGGCGTTCAATGCCCGCCGGGCGATCTCGACCGGCGGCTGGCCAGGTACGATCGGCAAAGTCGCGACGTCGGCCTGGCGGCCCAATACGGCGAGCTGCTCCTGAGCCGCGGGGCGGGCGACGTCGAGCGACGCCATCATCACCTTCTTGCGGTCCTTGTCGGTGAGGCGCTTGGCGATCTTCGCCGTCGTGGTCGTCTTGCCCGATCCCTGGAGGCCGACCATCATGATCACCGCCGGCGGCGTGACGGCGAGCTCGAGCCCCGCTTCCTCGGCCCCGAGCATCTCGACCAAGGCGTCGTGGACGATCTTGACGACCTGCTGGCCGGGCGTAACCGACCGAAGGACCTGCTGCCCGACGGCCTTCTCGGTGGCCCGATCGACGAACTCGCGAACCACCGGCAAGGCGACGTCGGCCTCGAGCAAGGCGACCCGGACCTCGCGCATCGCCGAGCGCACGTCCGCCTCGGTCAGCGCGCCGCGGCCGCGCAGCCGATCGAAGACGGTGTTCAGGCGATCGCTCAGGCTCTCGAACATCAACTTCTCCAGATGCGCCAAACGAAAAACGCCGGCGGGCGAAACCTCGCCGGCCAGCGTGCGTCGTCGACGCTTCGAAACTCACCCGTCGTCGGGATGGCTGCCACATAGGGGCTAAGCGCTTCGCTGGCAAGCCGATTGGCGCCGGACCGCCTTCGCCGAGCGGTCGTCGCCGAGCCGGCGCCGGTGGACTTGGCCCCTCCCGCTCCCTAGATGCGCTCGGCAATGACGCAGCGCTTCCACAAGATGCATGGCCTTGGCAACGACTTCGTCATTCTCGACGGTCGCGAGACGCCGGTGACGATGGATGCAAAGCGCGCCCGCGCCATCGCCGATCGCCGCCTGGGTGTCGGCTGCGACCAAGTGATCGTCCTGGAGCCGTCCGAGGTCGCCGATGTCCGGATGCGGATCTGGAACAAGGACGGCGGCGAAGTCGAATCCTGCGGCAACGCCACGCGCTGCGTCGCTTTGCTTGGGGCCGAGACGATCGAGACGAAAGGCGGCGTCCTCAAGGCCAGGAAAGACGAAGCAATGGTGACGGTCGAGATGGGCGAGCCGCGTTTCGGCTGGGACGAGATCCCGCTCGCTTATGCGATGGACACGGCCGAGATGCCGGTCGGCTGGGAGTCCTTGCAGCGGCCTTTCGCCGTCAATGTCGGCAATCCCCACATCGTCTTCTTCATGGAGGATGCCAGCGAAGTGGATCTCGCCCGCCTTGGGCCCCTGATCGAACAAGACCCGCTCTTTCCCGAGGGCGTCAATGTCAACGTCGCCGAATTCCGGGTCGGCGGCGTCAATGTCGACGGGACCCGCCAGGCCGGAATCGACCTTCGGGTGTGGGAGCGGGGCGCCGGCGAGACCCTGGCCTGCGGCACCGGCGCCTGCGCGACCGCCGTCGCCGCGATCAGGAAATTCGGCACGCAAGGGCCGATCTCCGTCACCTTGCCGGGGGGAACCTTGATCGTCGATTGGGTGCCCGGCGAGCCGATCCGGATGAGCGGACCCGCCACTTACGTCTTCGCCGGCGAACTTCCGTCATGAGCGGACCCGAACTGATCACTTTGGGCTGTCGGCTCAATGCGGCCGAAAGCGAGATGATGCGGATGCTCGCCGGCGGCGAGGAGGACCTCGTCATCGTCAACAGCTGCGCGGTGACCAACGAGGCGGTCCGCCAAACCCGGCAAGCGATCCGAAAGGCCAAGCGGGCCCGCCCCGACGCCCGGATCTTCGTCACCGGCTGCGCCGCCCAGGTCGAGCCGGAGACGTTCGCGGCCATGCCGGAAGTGAGCCGGGTCCTGGGCAATCGCGAGAAGTTCGAGGCGGGAAGTTTCGGCCGCTCCGTTCGGGCGGAACCTGCCGAATCCCTACCCTCCCCGGCGCGACTTGAAGAAAATGATGGCTTTCGACAGGCTCTGGCCGAAGGGTCGGGAGATGGGGGCGCGGACGTCCGGGTTTCCGACATCATGGCGGTGCGCGAGACCGCGCCGCACCTGGTCTCGGGTTTCGCCGAGCGCTCGCGCGCCTTCGTCGAGGTCCAGAACGGCTGCGACCATCGCTGCACCTTCTGCATCATCCCGTTCGGCCGGGGGAACAGCCGGTCGGTCCCGGCCGGCCTGGTCGTCGATCGCATCAGGGCGCTGGCCGAACAGGGATTCCAGGAAGTCGTGCTGACCGGAGTCGACGTCACCAGCTACGGCCCGGACCTTCCCGGCGAACCCTCGCTCGGCCTCCTCATCGAGCGGATCCTTCGCCTTGTGCCGGACCTTCCGCGGCTTCGCCTTTCATCGCTCGATTGTATCGAGATGGACGATCGCCTGTTCGAGCTTGCCGCCGGCGAGCCGCGCTTCATGCCGCACCTTCACATGAGCTTCCAGGCCGGTGACGATCTCGTGCTCAAGCGGATGAAACGCCGCCACAGCCGCGCCCAGGCGGTCGAGACGGTCGCGCGCCTCAAGGAAAGACGGCCTGAGATCGCGATCGGCGCCGACCTCATCGCCGGATTCCCGACCGAAACCGAGACGATGCACGAAAACAGCCTTCGCCTGATCGACGAATGCGACATCGTCATGGGCCACATCTTCCCTTATTCGCCGAAGAAGGGCACGCCGGCGGCGCGGATGCCGCAGGTGGCTCCGGATATCGTCAAGAAAAGGGCCAGACAACTTCGCGAGGCGAGCGCCCGGAGACGAAGCGAATGGCTGAAGACGCTGGTCGGCACTCGCCAGAAAGTGCTTGTCGAACGCGAGGACGGAAGCGGCCATGCCGAGAATTTCGCGCCGGTTCGCGTGCATGGGGGCGAGACGAAGCATCAGGTCGGGTCGGTGATCGAAACGACCCTGACCAAAGTCGACAATGATTTATTGATCGGAGTGATTGCGTGACCGAGCTGCCCTGGTTCGAGCGGATGCGGCTCGGCTTTCAGAAAACCTCCGACCGGCTCGGCGAGAACCTGACCGGTCTCATCACCCGGGCCAGCCTCGACGAACGCACTTTGGACGATATCGAAGAAGCCCTGATCGCCTCCGACCTCGGCCCGGCGACCGCGGCAAAGGTCCGCACCCGGCTGGCGAACGAGCGTTTCGAACGTGGCCTCACCGAACAAGCGGTCCGCGCCGTCGTCGCCGAGGAACTGGAGAAGATCCTGAGGCCGGTGGCCGAGCCGCTCGAGATCGACGCCTTTCCGCGACCGCAGGTCATCCTCGTCGTCGGCGTCAACGGCTCGGGCAAGACGACGACCATCGCCAAGCTCGCCCACCTCTTCCAGGAGCAGGATTATTCGGTCCTGCTCGCGGCAGGCGACACCTTTCGAGCCGCCGCGATCGAGCAGCTCAGGATCTGGGCGGACCGCGCCGGCGTCCCCATCATCTGCGGCCCCGAAGGCTCGGATAGCTCCGCGATCGTCTTCGACGGGGTCAAGAAAGCAACTGCCGAAGGGATCGATGTCTTGATCGTCGACACCGCCGGTCGGCTTCAGAACAAGAAGGACCTGATGGACGAGCTCGCGAAGATCCGCCGGGTGCTCGGCCGCCTCAATCCGGCGGCGCCGCACGACGTCGTCCTGGTTCTCGATGCGACCACCGGCCAGAATGCCTTGTCACAGATCGAGGTGTTCCGCGAAGTCGCCGGAGTGACGGGGCTGGTAATGACCAAGCTGGACGGAACCGCGCGCGGCGGCGTGATGGTCGCGGCGGCCGACAAATATGGCCTTCCGATCCACGCCATCGGCGTCGGCGAAGGCATGGACGATCTGCGCCCGTTCGATCCGGCAGAAGTGGCCCAGGCGATTTCGGGAGTCGCGGCATGAACGTCGAGCAACGCAAGATCGAGGAGAAGCCGGTGACCGGTCCGGGCGCCGGCGCCCGGCTGATGATCGACCTTGGCCCGTTACTGGTCTTCTTCCTCGCCAACTTCCTGGCGCCGGTGCCCTCCACCCTGAAGATCTTCGTCGCCACCGGCGCCTTCATGGTCGCGATGGTCGTGGCGATGCTCATCTCCCAGCTCAGATATCGCCACATCTCGCCCTTGCTCTGGTTTTCCGGGCTGATGGTCGTCGTCCTGGGCGGGATAACGATCTGGCTTCACGACGAGACCTTCATCAAGATCAAGCCGACCATCTATTATCTCTTCATCGCGGCCTTGTTGCTGTTCGGGATCCGCACCGGACGCAACCTGCTCAAGATGGTCCTCGGGACCGTCTATCCGGGCCTGTCCGAGCGGGGCTGGTTCCTGCTCACCCGCAACTGGATCATCTTCTTTCTCGTCATGGCCGTGCTCAACGAGGCGGTCTGGCGCTCGACCGACACCGATTTCTGGGTCGCGTTCAAATTATGGTTCTTCATGCCGGTGACCTTCCTGTTCGTCCTCGCCAACGTGCCGATGCTGATGAAGCATGGACTCGCGCTCGAGGAATCGACGGAAGAGCCGCCCATCCCGCCAACCCAATGAGCGAGCGAGGGGGTATGGAAAAGGTCATCTCGATCCGGGGCCTGAGCAAGACCTACGCTTCCGGTCTCGAGGCCCTGAAGACCGTCGATCTCGACATCAGCAAGGGCGAGATCTTCGCTCTGCTGGGGCCGAACGGCGCCGGCAAGACGACCCTGATCAGCATCGTCTGCGGGATCGTCCGCCCGACCTCGGGCCAGGTCCTCGTCGCCGGTCATGATCACCAGAAGGAATATCGCGCCGCCCGAAGCAAGATCGGGCTGGTTCCGCAGGAGCTTCACACCGACGCCTTCGAAAGCGTGATCGCCACCGTCACCTTCAGCCGTGGCCTGTTCGGCTGCGCGCCCAATCCCGCCCATATCGAGAAGATCCTCCGCGAGCTTTCCCTGTGGGACAAGCGCAAGGCCAAGATCATGGAGCTTTCCGGCGGCATGAAGCGCCGGGTGATGATCGCCAAGGCGCTGTCGCACGAGCCCGACATCCTGTTCCTCGACGAGCCGACGGCGGGGGTCGACGTCGAGCTTCGCCGCGACATGTGGAACCTCGTCCGCCAGCTTCGGGAAACCGGCGTCACCATCATTCTCACCACCCATTATATCGAGGAAGCGGAGGAGATGGCCGACCGGGTCGGCGTGATCAGCCAGGGCGAGCTCATCGTCGTCGAGGAGAAGACGGCGCTGATGAAGAAGCTCGGCAAGAAGGAACTGACCTTGAACCTGGCCGAGCCGATGGCCGAGGTGCCGGCCGAGCTTGCCGAATGGGACGTCGCCCTGAAGGCGGACGGGCACGAGCTTCTGTACGTGTTCGACGCCAATGCCGAGCGGACCGGCGTACCCTCCCTTCTTCGGCGGATGAGCGATTGCGGGATCGCCTTCAAGGATCTCAACACAAGGCAAAGCTCGCTCGAGGACATCTTCGTCAGCCTCGTCCACCAGGAGAAAGGCGCATGAGCTTCAACGGCTATGGCGTCTGGGCGATCTATCGTTTCGAGATGGCCCGGGCGCTTCGGACCCTGTGGCAGAGCCTGGTGACCCCGGTCATCACGACGTCGCTTTATTTCGTCGTCTTCGGCGCCGCCATCGGCGGCAATATAAGAGCGGACGCGACCGGCGGCGTCCCCTACGGGGCTTTCATCGTCCCGGGACTGATCATGTTGTCCTTGTTCACCCAGAGCATCTTCAACGCCAGCTTCGGGATCTTCTTCCCGAAATTCACCGGCACGATCTACGAACTCCTGTCGGCGCCGATCTCACCGCTGGAAACCGTGATCGGCTATGTCGGCGCCGCGGCGACAAAGTCGATCGTGCTCGGGCTGGTCATCCTCGCCACCGCCGCCTTGTTCGTCCCGATCAGGATCGACCACCCGTTGTGGATGATCGCCTTCCTCCTCCTGATCTCGGTCACCTTCTGCCTGTTCGGATTCATCATCGGCATCTGGGGCCAGAATTTCGAGCAGATCCAGTTCATCCCGATGCTGATCGTGACTCCGCTCACGTTCCTCGGCGGCGCCTTCTACTCGATCTCTATGCTCGCCGAACCGTGGCGCACGATCACCCACTTCAACCCCGTCGTCTATCTGATCGAAGGGTTTCGCTGGAGCTTCTATGGCACATCCGACGTCGGCGTCGCCGTCAGCCTCGCCGCCACTTTGGGTTTCTTCTTCGCCTGCCTGGCGATCGTCTACTGGATCTTCCGGACCGGCTACCGGCTGAAGACCTGAGCCAATGGCTCAGGGCTGCTGATCGGCCCGCGAAATGCCTTCGCCGTCGAGATTGCGGGCGACGAACTCCCAGTTGACGATGTTGGCGAGAACGCCCTCGGCAAAGTCGGGGCGCCGGTTGCGATAGTCGATATAATAAGCATGCTCCCAGACATCGAGCGTGAGCAAAGGCTTCATCCCGTCGCGGACGACCGGCGTATCGGCGTCATGAAGCGAAGTGATCTTCAGCTTGCCGCCGTCCAGGACCAGCCACGCCCAGCCATTGGAGAAATGGCCGACCGCTTCCTGCTTGAGCGAAGCGAGGAGCTGATCGACCGAACCATATTCATCGTCGATCATCTGGGCGAGCTGTCCGGTCGGACGCTGTCCCTGAGGCGGCGCCAGGCACTGCCAGAAAAAGCTGTGGTTCCAGATCTGCGCGCTGTTGTTGAACAGGCCCTGCTCGCCCGAATCCCGAGCGCTTCGGATCAACTGGGTGAGCGAGCCGCCGAGCGACTTTTCCGCAACCATCTGGTTGGTCTTCTCGACATAAGCGCGGTGATGCTTGCCGTGGTGGAATTCGAGAGTTTCGGCGGACATGTGCGGATCGAGCGAATCCTTGGCGAACGGAAGGTCGGGCAGAACGAAGGCCATTATTCTCTCCTGTCAGGTCGAGCCTTCCCCATAGCGGCGGCGCGCCGAAAAGGCAGGCTGCATTTGACCTGAATCGACTAAACGTTCGCAGCGGTCGTTCGGCCGCTCCGGCTCAGTCGCGGACGACCCGGAAACGCGTGAGCTCGGCCCGCGGCTCGGCCCAGTCCGGATCAAGCTCGCTTGCGCGGCGATAGTCGCGATAGGCCTGGCGGGCATTGCCTAGCGCCTCGTTGGCGATGGCACGGCCGAAATGGGCAAGCTCCGGCCGGCTGGTATGGCGCTCGATCGCCATCGTGAACAGGCCGAGAGCCGCGCCGGGGTTGCGCTGCTTGATCATCGCAGCGCCCTTGTTGAGATAGGCTTCGGGCTGGTCCGCATCGAGGGCGATCGCCCGGTCGAAATCGGCGATCGCAAGATCGATCTGAGCACGACGAAGACGAAGGATACCACGATTGACGTGAGTGGCGACCCGGTCGCGCTGGGTCAGCCCCTCTTCGTTCAAGGCGACGTCGCAGATCCGGATATCCGAGAAGCTCGGCTCGGTCGGGGAATCCGCCCTCTGATAACATAAACTCGCGGACGTGCTTCCGATCGAAATCACGCTCGCCGAAGCGGGGACGGAAAAGACAGCCAGGACGGCAGCGGAAGCGAGGAAGCGCATAGCCATAACCGAGTCCTTTCGACCGGATAGCCCACCGACTCCTTATACCACGAACCACCGCGATCGGCGAATCCGCCTCGCCTTGCTTTACCTTATCGGAAGCGCCCGCTAGCCCATGAAAACAATGGATCGCACCGCCCAGAATGTCGGCACGAGCCAGGTGCGCGAAGCGCATCGCTTCGACGAAGCGCGGCTCGAGCAATGGCTGGCCCGCGAAGTGGAGGATTTTGCGGGGCCGCTCACGGTCGAGCAGTTTCGTGGCGGCCAGTCCAATCCGACCTACAAGCTCGTCACTCCCAGCCGCCAATACGTCCTCCGGCGCAAGCCGCCCGGAAAGCTGCTGCCCGGCGCCCATGCCGTCGACCGTGAATATCGCGTGATCACCGCGCTTCGCGCTCAGGGCTTCCCGGTCGCCCGCGCTTTCGCTTTCTGCGGCGACGAAGAGGTGATCGGCGCCACCTTCTACGTGATGGAGATGGTCGAGGGCCGGATCTTCTGGAACGTTTCGTTTCCTGAAGTCAGCGCCGCGGAACGACCGCTCTATTTCGACGCCATGAACGCCACCATCGCCGCCCTCCACGCGATCGATCCGGATTCGGCGGGGCTTTCGGATTATGGCAAGCCCGGCAACTATTTCGCCCGACAGATCGGCCGCTGGTCTAAGCAATATCAGGAGGATGTCGACGCCGGTCGGGTGGCATCGATGGACCGGCTGGTCGAGTGGCTGCCGGAAAATATCCCAGGCGACGAGCCCAAAGCGCGCGTGATTCACGGCGATTTCCGCTGCGACAACATGATTTTCGATTTCACCGAGCCGAAGGTGCTTGCGGTGCTCGACTGGGAATTGTCGACGCTTGGACATCCGCTTGCCGACTTCAGCTACCATCTGATGATGTACCGGATGCCGCAGGGTCTTTCGTCCGGCCTCGCGGGCCTGAATCTGGCGGAGCTCAATATCCCGAGCGAAGCCGATTACGTCGCGGCTTATTGCCGGCGAACAGGCCGCGAGGGAATCCCGGACCTCGATTTCTACATGGCGTTCAACCTGTTTCGGTTGGCCGGCATCGTCCATGGCATCAAGGGCCGGCTCAAGCGCGGCAACGCCTCGTCCGCCCATGCCGCGACGATGGCCGCGACGCTGGAGCCGCTGGCCGATCTCGCCTGGGCGCAGGCGGTAAAAGCGGGCGCCCGCCGAGGCTAGTCATCCCGCCTGTTCATTGATCGGCTTTCCGATTATCCCGTTGACCATTAGCGGGCTTGCGGGGGCGAGATGCCGGATCAGGGGCGACGGGGCTGGCGCGAGAAAGCCAACAGGAACATCCGCCAGATCGGCGCGGTGCGGCTGCTCGCGACTTTGCTCTTTCTCCTGCTCGGCCTCTATGTTGCGCGATTCAGCTGGGAAATCCCTTTGGTCAGCGACGCCGAACGGGCGCTCTACGACTACCGCTTCGTCGACACCGCGGAGCGAACGCTCGAGCAGGATCCGAGAATCGTCCTCGTCACCTTCGACGACCAGACGCTGGAAATGCTTGGCAAGAGGTCGCCGCTCGACCGGCGAATGTTGGCGCAGGCGCTTCGAGCGATCGATCGAATGGGCCCACGAGCGATCGGCATCGACATATTGATCGATCAGCAGCAGCCCGAGGATCCGGAGCTGATCGACACGTTCCGGCAGCTCCGCACGCCGACCTTCCTCGCCTTCGCGTCGAGCAACCCCGAATATGGCAACCCCGATCAGATGGAATATTGGCAGGAGCAGTTCCTCCGCAATTTCCTCGCGCAGGTAGCGTCGGGGCCCGTTCGCCCGGCGAGCATCAAAACCGAGCCAGATCTTGCCGATGGCGTCGTCCGCCGCTGGGGCGGCCAGGATCCGCGATTGCCGGCCTTGCTGTCCAACGCCTTGAGTCCGGTCAACCCGCAGTTCCGGACCTATCGCGGAAGCATCGATTATCGCCTCCCGGCGAGCAGCGAGGTCGGCCGGTTCACCAACATTCCAATTCAACTTTTCGCGGGCATGGAAGACGGCAGCCAGGACGCGGAGACCCGCGCCGCGTTCGAGGCCGGCTTCTCCGAGACCCTCCGCGGCCGCTACGTTCTCATCGGCGGCAATATAAAGGACGTGGACGATTACGAGACTCCGATGACCCGCTTCGGCGGGAGCTGGATGAAGGGGTTGGAAGTCCATGCCCACATGCTTGCCCAGCAACTCGACGGACGGATACGGCCCGTGGTGCCTCCGGTCGCCTTGTGGATCGTCGCCTTGGCCGTCGTCATTGCCGGCGGACTCACCAGCCTGCTCGAAGCACGCGGCTGGAAGCTGGCCCTGATCTTCGTCGGCCAGGTCATCTTCCTCGCCGCCCTGCCCTTCTTCCTGCAATGGCGCGGAGTCGAGACCCTGGACCTCCCAGCTTTCGGCTGGGGCGTCGGCTGGCTCCTGGCCTTCGTTGGGGTCGGTACCGCCGCCCGGGCCGTCGGATCCGAACAGCGACGTTTCGCCCAGTCGGCGCTCGGCAAATATCTTCCCCGGGACATTGCCAACGAGATCATGCGCGATCCCGAGCGGCTGGCGCTGAAGGGCGAAAAGACCCAGATCTTCGCCTTGTTCACGGACCTGGAAGGCTTCACCAAGCTCAGCCACGCCATCACGCCCGAGCAATTGTCGGGACTGCTCAACCGCTATCTAGACGTGATGAGCGAGATCGTCCTCGATCATGGCGGCACCATCGACAAGTTCGTCGGCGACGCCGTCGTCGCCTTCTGGGGCGCGCCGATCCCGCGCGAGGATGATGGCGACCGCGCCGCCCGCGCCGCCATCGCCATGTTCGAGGCCGGAGAGGAATTCCGCCGAACCGCGGGCGACGACGTCCCGCCGATCGGCTGCACCCGCGTCGGCCTTCACCGCGGCGAGGCCGTGGTCGGCAATTTCGGCGGCGAGGACCGGATCCAGTACACGGCCCTCGGCGATGCGATGAACACGGCGGCACGCCTGGAATCCGCGAACAAGGCCCTGAAGTCGACGGCTTTGGTCAGCACCCAGGCACGACAGGAAGCCGAGATCGACTGCTTCCGGCCGATGGGCCGGATCGTGTTGAGCGGCAGGGCGACGCCGATCGAGGTTTGGGAACCGGTGCCACACATGGATCCCGAGCTGGTCGAGCGGCTGAACGATCTCTGGCGTTTTTATGACGGAGGCGATACGACAGCACTTACGGAGCTGGAGGAAGTCGCCGAAGCCAACAAGCAGGATGCGGCGCTGGCCAATTTCGTATACAGGATCAGAGAAGCAGGTCCGGGAGGTCACTTTGTCTTGGGTTCAAAGTAAAGCGTCGCTTAGCCGACTCGCCATCGCGGCACTCCTCGTCACCGGCGCCGCCTCGGCCGCCGCAAATGTCCTGGTCATTCGATCGACAGGGCCCTCGGCGAAATCTTATCCGCCGGGCCGCTCCTTGCCGGACAATGCCCGGATCAACCTTCAGGCGAGCGACACCGTCGTCGTCCTCGCCAACGGGGCGACCCGGACGTTTCGCGGTCCTGGAAATTTCAGCCCGAGCGCAGCGGTGCAAGTGGGCGGCACGCGATCGGTTACGACCGCCAGTGGCCGTCAGGCGCGTATCGGCGCCGTTCGCAATGCCGGCTTGGTCCCACGAAGCCCGACCATCTGGCATGTCGATGCCTCCCAGAGCGGCACCTTCTGCCTGGCGACGACGTCCGAGGTGAATCTGTGGCGGCCCGACGCCTCGCAGACCGCAAGCCTCACCATCACCGGGCCCGGTGGCGAGTCCCAGACCGTCGATTGGCCGGCCGGTCAGGCGGTTTTGCCTTGGCCCGCTTCGGTCGGGATCGCGAACAACGGCGAATATCGTCTTCGCCAGGCCGGCGTGGCAGTGCCGACCCGGATCACGTTCAAGACGCTCTCAACCCAGCCGGGGGATATCCAGGCCGTGGCCCAGGCGCTGATCGCCAATGACTGCCAGGAACAGTTGAACGTCCTGGTCGAGACGACCGCCGAAGAGAGTACGCCCCAGGGCTGAGGCGAAGGGCGCTTCCTAAACGAAGCGCCCTCCCCTTTTCTAGCGGCTGTCCCCGGTCGGGAAGCCACGGCGCCGAAGCAAGGCGTTGACGTCCGGATCGCGACCGCGGAATTGCCGATAGGCTTCCGCTCGATCGGTCTCGTTGCCCGTCATCAGCAGATATTCGGCAAAGCGCCGCGCCGTCTCCGGATCCCAGACATTTCCGGTCTCCTCGAACGCCGCCCAGGTGTCCGCGTCCATCGTCTCCGACCAGAGGTAGGAGTAATAACCGGCCGAATAAGCATCGGACGAGAAGAGGTGATTGAACTGCGGCAACCGGTGCCGCATCACGATCTCGCTCGGCATGCCGAGACGCTGAAGCGTCTCCCGCT
>DAINCA010000036.1:0-13339 GCA_036732645.1 Allosphingosinicella sp. | reverse complement strand
GCGCTCCTGGCTCTGCAGCGGACCCTGGTATCGCGCGCCGAGGAGCATTCCGCCACGGTCATGCCCGGCTTCACGCATCTGCAGGCGGCCCAGCCGGTGACCCTCGGCCACCATTTGATGGCTTATTACGAGATGCTCCGGCGCGACCGGTCGCGCTTTGCGGACGCCCGCAAGCGGCTGAACGAATGTCCGCTCGGCTCGGCCGCCTTGGCCGGGACGTCCTTCCCGATCGATCGGGAGGCGGTTGCGCTGGCGCTCGATTTCGACCGTCCGACCGGCAATTCGCTGGATGGAGTGTCGGACCGCGATTTCGCCCTCGATTTCCTGATGGCGGCGACCCAGTGCGCACTTCATCTTTCGCGTCTGGCCGAGGAATTCATTCTCTGGGCGAGCCAGCCCTTCGGCTTCGTCGCGCTTTCCGACAGTTTCTCGACCGGTTCCTCGATCATGCCGCAGAAACGCAACCCGGACGCCGCCGAACTGGTGCGCGGTCATTCCGGCCGGATCGCCGGAGCCATGGTCGCCCTGACCATGACCATGAAGGGGCTTCCGCTCGCTTATTCGAAAGACATGCAGGACGATAAGCCGCCGGTCTTCGAGGCTCACGACCTGCTGATCCTGTCGATCGCGGCGATGGCGGGAATGGTCGAGACGAGCCGCTTCGATTCGGATCGGATGCGCACCGCCGCTTTGGCCGGCCATCCCACCGCCACCGATCTTGCCGACTGGCTGGTTCGCTCAGCCGGCGTGCCGTTCCGTGAGGCCCATCATATTACCGGCCGTGTCGTCCGGCTGGCCGACGAGCGCGGAGTTCCTCTCTGGGAGCTTCCGCCCGAGGCCCTTCAGGAGGTGGATCAGCGGCTCGATTCTTCCGTTTTCACCGTGCTTTCGCTCGACTCGTCGGTTAAGAGCCGGACCAGTTATGGAGGTACCGCGCCGGTTGCCGTGAAGCGCAAGATCGAAGCAGCGAAAAGGGCTTTGGGGATGAACGAATGATGCGGCGGCCATTATTTGCCGGATTCATCCTCATGGCCGGTTTGTCACTCGCCGCCTGCGGGCTTCGAGAACCGCTCGAACCGCCGCCGGGCCAGCCGGCGCCGCCGGCGCCGGCCATGGCGAGCGCGCCGCTGACGACCGAGCAGATGCTCACGCCGCCGCCAATCGCCCGGCCGGAGCGTGTCGACGAGCTTCTTCGCCGGTCCGAGCCGCGCCAGGACGACCGCTTCGATCTGCCGCCGGGAGATGTTCCCGTTGCCGAGGATGACGATCCCGAATGAAACCTGTCCGAAAGGCCGTCTTCCCGGTTGCCGGGCTCGGTACCCGCTTCCTTCCCGCAACCAAGGCCATCCCGAAGGAGATGCTGACGGTCGTCGATCGGCCGCTCATTCAATATGCCGTCGACGAAGCGCGCGAGGCCGGGATCGAGCAAATGATCTTCGTCACCGGCCGCGGCAAGGATGCGCTCGAGGATCATTTCGACATTGCCTTCGAGCTCGAGGCGACGATGACCGCGCGGGGCAAGTCGCTTCAACCGCTCGAAATCACCCGGCTGCCGGCAGGATCGGTGGTCTCCGTCCGCCAGCAGGAGCCGCTGGGACTCGGTCACGCCGTCTGGTGCGCGCGGGAGATCGTCGGCGACGAGCCGTTCGCGGTGCTTCTCCCCGATGACCTGATGTACGGAAGTCCGGGCTGCCTGGCCCAGATGGTTGCCGCCTACGAAAGGGTCGGCGGCAATATCATCTGCGCCCAGGAGGTGCCGGCAGAGCGAACTGCAAGCTACGGCATCATCACCCCGGGACAAAGCGATGGCGCCCTGACCGAAGTACGGGGCCTGGTCGAGAAGCCCAAGCCGGACGAGGCGCCCTCGAACCTCGCCGTGGTCGGCCGGTACATCCTTCAACCCGAAGTGATGGAATTGCTCGGGCGTCAGGAGAAAGGCGCCGGCGGCGAAATCCAGCTCACCGATGCGATGGCCGCGCTGATCGGGACGCAGCCCTTTCACGGCGTGACGTTCGACGGCGAGCGTCACGATTGCGGCGACAAGACCGGGTTCGTCATCGCCAATCTGGCCCTGGCCCTCAAGCGGGACGACGTCGGGCCCGCGGTGAAGGCCTTCCTCGCCGGACTCTGATGGAAGGCGCCCTCCTCATCAACGACGGGCCGGTCCGACGGCTCAGCGTCGAGGAGGCCACTGAATATCGGGGTCCCGGATTCCTCTGGATCCACCTCGAGGGCCGCGAGGACGGCGATTTCGCGACGATCCGAAATCAGCAGGATATACCGGACATCGCGGCTGGCGCCCTAGTTGCCACTGAGACACGGCCCCGCTGCGACCGGATCGAGGACGGCGCGATCGTCAATCTGCGCGGTCCGGGCGAAAGCGACACACCCGATTCCGACCGGCTCGTTTCGATCCGTTTATGGGTGAGGCGCAACCGCGTGATCTCTTTGAGCCGGCGGTTCCTGACGGCGACGAATTCGGTGGCAGGCCTCGCGGAGGCCGGCAGGATTCTCGACCCGGGCGATCTCGTCGCGGCCTTCGCCCGCGAAATAAGCTCCCAACTCGACCCGCAAGTCGCCGAGCTTGGCGACAAACTCGACGATTGCGAAAGCGCCATCGAGACCAATAGCATCTACAAGCTTCGTACCTCGATCGCCGAAATCCGATCGGAGGCGATCGCCTTCCGGCGTTTCGTGGCGCCCGACCGGGATGCCCTCAACACGCTTGCGGCGATGGATGTGGACTGGCTCGAGGAGCAGGATCGACTGCACATAAACGAGGCCGCCGACCGCTTCGCGCGGATGGCCGAAGAGCTCGAGGCGGTCCGCGAGAGGGCCGCCTTGCTCCACGAACAGCTCACCGATCTTCGTGCCGAGCAGGTCGATCAGCGCGCTTTGATTATCGCGATCGTCGCCTTCATCTTCCTGCCCTTGACCTTCATCACCGGCCTGCTGGGTATGAACGTCGAAGGCATTCCTTATGCCGACGAACCCTGGGCCTTCTGGGGCGTCGCCGGATTCTGCGTGCTCGTCGGCGCCGTCGTGCTCGCCTGGTTCCTGTGGAGGCACTGGCTCCGGCGATAAATCCACGGCGGCGGGAATAAGCGCGCTTCAGGCGTCCAGCTCGATGTCCCAGTAGAGATAATCGCGCCAGCTTTCGTGGAGGTAATTGGGCGGGAAGCTTCGGCCATGCTCCTGGAGCTGCCAGCTCGTCGGCCGGAACGGATAACGCTGGATATGCATGTGCGCTTCCTTCGGCGTCCGGCCGCCCTTGCGCAGGTTGCAGGGGGCGCAGGCGGTTGCGACATTCTCCCACGTCGTGCGGCCGCCCTGGGCGCGCGGGATGACGTGATCGAAAGTCAGCTCCATCAGCCCGCCGCAATATTGGCAGGAGAAACGGTCGCGAAGGAACAGGTTGAACCGGGTGAAGGCGGGATATTCGCTCGGCCGGACATATTGGCGAAGGGCGATCACGCTCGGCAGACTCATCTCGAAGCTCGGGCTGTGCACCTTGCGCTGATATTGCGCGACGATGTCTACCCGTTCCAAAAAGACCGCCTTGACGGCGGTCTGCCATGGCCACAGGCTCAAGGGATAATAACTGAGCGGCGTGTAATCCGCGTTCAAAACCAACGCCGGGCAGCTTTCGGGATGCCTGAGGAGATCGGGATGGTACAAGGCTCGCAAAGCTCCCGTTTCTGGAGAAACTCCCGAAACGCCGCCCCCGAACCTGTCGCACTCAGAACGAGGGAGAAAGCGGACGATCCGGCCGTTTCTCCTGTCTGGTCACGCTATCGCTGCATCGCGTGACGGAAGCATGACACCATGACTGGCGACTCCCGGTCAAGCGCCTAATGCAGATAGTGACTCGCTTCGCACCCAGTCCGACCGGACGGTTGCATCTCGGCCACGCTTATTCGGCCTTGAAGGCGCATGATCTGGCCCGTGACCAGGGCGGCGCGTTCCTGCTTCGGATCGAGGATATCGATCCGGGCCGAAGCCGAGCCGAACATGTCGATTCCATCCTTGCGGACCTGCTCTGGCTCGGCCTCGAATGGGATGACGAGATCGTCTACCAGTCCGAGCGGCTCGAAACCTACGCGCAAGCGCTGGAGCGGCTGAAGGAAGAGCGGCTCGTCTATCCCTGCTTCTGCACCCGGGCCGACGTTGTCGCCGAGATCGCCGCCAGCGTAGCCGCGCCGCACCCCGGATCCGTATCCGCTGCAGGCGGGCCAGACGGGCCTATCTACCCAGGAACCTGCCGCCGGCTCTCAGCGGATGAACAAATCAGGCGGACGGCGGATCAGGCGCATGCCTGGCGGCTCGACATGAAACGGGCGATCGATCGTGCTGGGCCCTTGAGCTGGAGGGAGGGCGAGCGGGAAATGAAGGCGGAGCCTTCGGCCTTCGGCGACGTGGTGCTCGCGCGGAAAGATGCGCCGGCCAGCTACCATCTGGCGGTGACGGTCGACGATGCCGCGCAGCAGATCACAGACATCGTCCGCGGACGCGATCTTCAGCCCTCGACCCATGTCCACCGGCTGCTCCAGGCTCTGCTCGATCTGCCCAGCCCGACCTACCATCACCATGCCTTGCTGGTGGATTCCCAGGGCCGCCGTCTTGCCAAGCGCCACGGAGCACCAAGCCTCGCGGACCTGCGCGCCGAAGGCGTGGATCCGCTGGAACTGGTCGAGCAGCTGCGGCTGGGCCAAATGCCGGGTGGATATTCGCTCGCAGACGTCTAGAGAAACGCCATGCAGACGCTGCTCGTCATCCTCTTGATCCTCGCTGCCGGCGCCACCCTGTTCGTGCTCATCAAGGGCGTGATCGGAATGGCCCAGCAGAAGGACCTTACCGGCCAGCGATCGCAGGAGCTGATGCGCAAGCGCGTCATGTTCCAGGCCGTGGCCATCCTGATCGCGGTGCTGTTGCTGCTTCTCGCCAGCGGCGGCGACTGACCGCCTTGGTAAAGCTCAACAAGATCTACACGCGCACTGGCGACGCTGGCCAAACCGGTCTCGCCGACGGCTCACGAATTTCCAAGGCGCACCCGCGAAGCCAGGCGGTCGGTGACGTCGACGAGGCCAATTCGACGATCGGGGTGGCCCTGCTCGCAATCGTCGATGTCGAGGCACGCGCGAAACTGGGCCGAATTCAGAACGAGCTGTTCGATCTCGGCGCCGACCTCGCCACGCCCGGGGAGGATTTTGCTCCAAGCGAGATGACGCTTCGGATCGTCCAGGACCAGATCGATCGGCTCGAGGGCGAAATCGACGAGATGAATTCAGGGCTCGGGCCCTTGCGAAGCTTCATCCTCCCCGGCGGCGGTAGCGGCTCGGCCCATCTTCATCTGGCGCGGACAGTGGTTCGTCGGGCGGAGCGATCGGCGGTGGCAGCGACGGCCGAGGTGAGCTTGAACCCGCTGGCTCTGGCATACCTCAATCGTCTTTCCGACCATCTTTTCGTCATGGCCAGGCTGATCGCCGCGGCGGAGGATGGCGATACGTTGTGGAAGCCCGGCGCGACCCGCTCTCGCTAAGCGGCCAGCGTTTTTGGTATAAGCAGGATATGGCGACCCGAACCAAGCCGAAGCAGGGCGATGAGCTGATCGAGGCCTTTCGAAAAGTTCGTCAGCTCAGCGTGGCCATCACAGAGCCGCTGTCCGACGCCGATGCCACGATCCAGCCGATGCCGGACGCATCGCCGGCCAAATGGCATCTCGCCCATACCAGCTGGTTCTTCGAGACCTTCGTCCTTCGCGATCATTGCCCCGGTAGTTCCCTGGCCGGCAGGCCCTGGGCTTTCCTCTTCAATTCCTATTACGATTCCGAAGGGGATCGGCATGCCCGTGCAAGGCGGGGGATGTTGAGCCGACCTTCCCTGGAAGAGGTCCGTGATTATCGCCGCGCCGTGGACGAGGCGATGGAAAAGGCTTTGCCTTCCTTGCTCCAGCCGGCGGTCGAGCTGGTCGAGCTCGGGATTCATCACGAGCAGCAGCATCAGGAACTGATGCTCATGGACCTGCTCGCCACGTTCGCGGAAAATCCCCTCAGGCCCGCGGTCTGGGAGGGACGATCGGATTCCCCGAACATCATGCCTCCGCCGCCGTCACGGTGGCTGGAAGGAAAACATGGGGTCGTCGAGATCGGTCACGATGGCGCCGGTTTCGCCTTCGATTGCGAAGGTCCGCGCCACCGCGTCTTTCTTCATCCGCACGCCCTTGCCGACCGGCTCGTCACCAATGAAGAATATCTGAGCTTCATCGCCGACGGCGGCTACCGCGATCCATTGTTATGGCTGTCGGACGGCTGGGCATGGGTGACAGAAAACCGGATCGAGGCGCCGCTCTACTGGCGCCGTGGGGATTCAGGTTGGAGGGTGTTCGGCCTTAGCGGCGAACAAGCGCTGAACCCGGCGACCCCTGTCTGCCACCTCTCTTATTACGAGGCGGACGCTTATGCCCGCTGGTCGGGCGGGCGGCTGCCGACGGAAATGGAGTGGGAATCGGCCGCCGCCGACGCCGATCCCGCCGTCGGCAATCAGCTAGATCGCGCCGGCCCGGTTTGCCCGGCCGGTGTCGGCGGCTGGTTCGGGGACGCCTGGATCTGGACGCAGAGCGCGTTTCTTCCATATCCGGGCTACCGGCCGCCACCCGGAGCGATCGGCGAATATAATGGCAAGTTCATGAGCTCGCAGATGGTGCTACGCGGCGGATCCTGCGCGACGCCCCGCGGGCACATGCGCGCCAGCTACCGCAATTTCTTCTATCCCCATCAGCGCTGGATGTTCTCGGGCCTTCGCCTGGCAAAGGATCTTTAGTGACGGCGGTTGCGGCGCATCCGCCAGTGGACCCTCAATTCCGCAGCGATGTGCTCGCTGGTCTTGCCGCGCCGATCCCGTCCGTTCCGGCGCGCTGGCTCTATGACCGTCGCGGCTCGGAGCTGTTCGAGTCGATCACTCGCCTGCCGGAATATTATCCGACACGCACCGAAACCGCACTTCTGAAGGGGATCGGTAGCGAATTGGCTGCGGCGATCGCGCCGGGGTTGGCCGTCGTCGAGTTCGGCTCCGGATCGTCGACCAAGACGCCGATACTTCTTCGCGCGATCGAACCGGCCGCCTACGTGCCGATCGACATCAGCGGCGACTTCCTGCGCGGGTCGGCCAAGACCCTTCAGGCCCAGTTTCCCAACCTTCCGGTCTACCCGGTCGAGGGTGACTTCATGCGCCGGATCGACCTGCCGCAGCCCGTATCCGGGCTGGCCAAGGTCGGGTTCTTTCCCGGCTCGACGATCGGCAATCTCGTTGCCCGCACGGCCGTCGATCTGCTTCGGACAATGAAGGAGACCCTCGAGGACGGATCGCGGCTGATCATCGGCATGGACCGCATCAAGGATATCGACGTGCTCCGGCGGGCCTATGATGATTCCGCCGGGGTGACGGCCCAATTCAATCTCAACCTGCTTCACCGAATCAATGCAGAGCTGGAAGGCGACATCCCGATCGAGGCCTTTCGCCACCGGGCGATCTGGAACGACGACCTGAGCCGGATCGAAATGCATCTGGAGGCGGTCCGCGACGTCCGCTTTCAGGTCTCCGGGCAATTCTTTTCATTCGCGGCGGGAGCGACGATCCACACGGAGAACAGCCACAAATACGGCTTTCGCGACAGCCGCCTCCTGCTCCGAGCGGCTGGCTGGGGCGTCGTCAGGGAATGGACGGACGAGCAGAAATATTTCTCGATCCTGCTCGCGGAAGCCGAGCCGCCCCGCTTCGCGCCCTGATCGGAGCTCTCAGCGCTCGGCATTGCCCCGCCTGAAGGCGCTCGCTACAGGTCGGGCCCAATCGCCGTCGTGGAGAAACCATGCTGCTCGCCGTCTTCCAGATCATCGACATGCTGCTTTGGCTGATGACGATCATCATCATCGTTCAGGCGATCCTGAGCTGGCTGGTCGCCTTCAACGTCATCAACACCCACAGTGATTTCGTCCGCCAGGTGCTCTACGCGCTCGATCGACTGACTGAGCCATTGTACCGGCCGATCCGGCGGATCCTGCCGGATTTCGGCGGCATCGACTTCTCACCGATGGTTGTGCTCCTGATCCTCTTCGCGCTTCGAACCCTGCTCGGCGGAGTCGCCGCGGATATCGCCCTTTCCAGCTATTGAGGTCGCCATGGCCGCCGCTTTGATCGACGGAAAGGCCTTCGCCGCAGGCTTGCGGGAACGAATTGCCGCGGCGGTGCCGGCTTTTGTCGCGGCTTCGGGCCGAAAGCCAGGCCTTGCCGTCGTCCTTGTCGGTGAAGACCCTGCGAGCCAGGTCTATGTCCGCTCCAAAGGCAAAGCGACGCTCGCGGCGGGGATGGAAAGCTTCGAGCACCGCCTCCCGGACACAATCGGAGAGGCCGAGCTGATCGGACTGGTCGAGCGCCTCAACGCCGACGATCGGGTCGACGGGATACTCGTCCAGCTGCCGCTGCCGCCGCAGATCGATGAGAAGAAGGTGATCGCCACGGTCGATCCGGCCAAGGATGTCGACGGCTTCCATCCGGTCAATGCCGGCCGGCTCGCGGTTGGCGAAGAGGCGCTGGTCCCTTGCACCCCGTTGGGCTGCCTGATGCTCTTAAAGGATCAACTGGGTGACCTGTCCGGGCTCGAGGCCGTGGTCGTCGGCCGTTCCAACATCGTCGGCAAGCCGATGGCGCAGTTGCTGTTGCGGGAAAGCTGCACCGTCACGATCGCTCACAGCCGAACACGCAATCTCCCGGAGGTGGTCCGGCGCGCCGACATCGTCGTCGCCGCGGTCGGCCGCGCCGAGATGGTCAAGGGGGAGTGGCTGAAGCCGGGCGCCGCGGTCATCGACGTCGGCATCAACCGGGTCGACGGGAAGCTCGTCGGCGACGTCGATTTCAATTCGGCCGCCGAAGTTGCCGGCGCGATCACGCCCGTGCCGGGCGGGGTCGGACCGATGACGATCGCCGTACTCCTGCGAAATACCCTGGTCGCGGCTCACGCTCGCCTCGGCCTGAAACCGCCGGAGGGCTTGTGAGCGAGCTCTTCATCTCCGCCTTCGTGACCTTCCTGGTGGTGATCGATCCGCCCGGATGCGCCCCGATCTTCGCCAGCCTGACCAGTGGCGCCGCGCCCGTTCATCGCCGGTCGATGGCGATCCGCTCCGTCCTGATCGCCGCCGGCATCCTCTTGTTCTTCGCCTTGCTTGGCGAAGATCTGCTGGATGCCCTCGGTATCTCGTTGAGCGCGTTTCGGATCGCCGGCGGAATCATGCTTTTCCTGATCGCCATCGACATGGTTTTCGAGAAAAGGACCGAGCGCCGCGAGAATCGGGCCCAGGAAGTGAGCGCGAGCGAGGCGGATGACGTGTCGGTCTTCCCGATGGCTATTCCGATGATTGCCGGCCCGGGCTCGATCGCTTCGGTGATGTTGCTGATGGCGCGGAGCGACGGGCTTGACGAATCTCTGCTCGTTCTCGGCGCGCTTCTGGCGACTTTGGCTCTGACCTTGCTGGCCTTGCTTCTGGCCGGTCCGCTGATGCGGCTGCTCGGCAACAAGATGGAGGCGATGATCACCCGCTTGCTCGGCGTGATCCTCGCCGCCTTGGCCGCCCAGTTCGTTATCGACGGGATCGAGCGGAGCTTCAGCTAGGCTGGCGATCCTTGACGCGCCACATCCGGTACGGCGAATTACTGGGGAGCTCTACGGGTTCCAGCCAGGCGGGAATGCGGCCTCGGGCCAGCTGGACGTAGAAACCCCTCGGAGCCTCCGACCGGTAGATCGTCGATTCCGACAGGTTGGGACAGATGAGGACGTAATCGATGCCGTAGCGATCAACCGTGCGTCGGGCATTTGCAGCGTCGCCGCGCCAGGTCAGCATGACGTCGAGTATCTGATCCGCATTGCGGTGATAGGGGCCGATGATCGCGTCATGATGGGTGACGGTGATCAGGCGCGGACCAAGATCGACGAAGGTGAGCACTCGCCCCCTGGGCTGGAGCGCAATCGGCCGAAGCGCCGCCATCGTCGGGCAGCGGTTATTGGCGAGGTTGATCGTCCGCCTGAACTCCGGCGTCTGCGCGGGGAAGAAGCGGTTATAATAACCGGTGGCGAGGCCTGAAACGACGAGGAACGCCAAAGTGATGCCCAGCACCCTGACGAGCATCAGCTTCTGCCGGGCGAACCAGCGGATCGCCAGCCAGACCAAGGCGGTGGCGCCAGGGATGGAAAGCAATTGCGCCGCCGGTGCCGCCCGGGTCTGCCACAGGAGCAAGGCGCCGGCGACGGCCGCAAGCAAAGCCGTGGCCGCCCACGGGAGCAGTAAGTCGGGCCGGCGCCGTTCCTGCCACAAAATCAGGATATAGCCGATCAGCCCGGCGATCGGCAGAGTGACGATATTGGCCGCGGCCCTGGCGCCGTGCCGGTAGACCGGCATCGCCTCGCGCACCTTGCTCAGCCAGAGCCGCTCGAGCTCCGCGCTGGCGCCCTCCGGCCGGCCCAGGCAATCGGGCCAGACCAGGACAAAGGCGATCGCGAGCAAGGCGCCGCCGATTCCGGCCGCGGCAAGACGGAGCGGCCATTTCGCAGCCGGAAGCAAGGCCAGGACGAAGGCGATGGCACCGGCCAGAACCATCGCCGACAGCCACACCGGCGAGAGCGCGTCGCAGACGGCCTCGCGATTGGCTTCCGATGCAAACAGCAGGAATCCCAGTGAGCAGCCGCCGGCAAGAGCGACGCCATAAGCTGCAAGCCGGCGATCCTGGTTACGATCGATGATCCAGCGCAGGACCACGACGCCGCCCGCGAGGGCCAGATAAGGCAGCATCTCGAGGCCGATCGTCAGCGACGTTGCCGTCGCCGCGCCGAGAAGGGCGCCGCCGCGTGCCCGCTTCGGATCGGTGAGCGCCGCGACGACGAGCGCAAGCATGGCCAGCTGCCAGCCGTGATGATCGAGCCGCAACGGCGACCACATGCTCCGGGTCGAGCCGGCGCAGACGAGCAAGGCGATCGCGATCAGGAAGGCTTTGGGGTCGATCAGCCGGCGAGCCGTGACCGCAAGCGCGCCCATCGCGACCAGCATGGGCAGCAAGGGCGCCAGTGCCGCCGCCCACTGCTCCGCGGCGCGCCCGCCGAGCAATGGTGAAAGCAACAGCTTGAGGCCGGCGATCGGCAGGTCGACGAGACGAGACCAATGGATGTCGGCGCCAATCGGCGGATTGAGCCGATACTGCCGAAGATCGTACCAGCCTTGCCCCTCGAGCAAGGCGCGGACCTGCATCATCCGCATATTGTCGTCGGTATCGCCGAGCGCGAAGATCCGGATCGCGCCCCAGCGATCGTTCAGCAACCAGAGGGCGACGGCGAGCCAGAAGAGCAGGAGCCAGAGCCGCCACGGCCGCATCCATCGATCGAGCTGATCCCCCCTGAGTCCCGCCATCTTGCTTCTTTGCTTTTCAACCCCTTCATGGCGCATTAGTCGCTCGTCCCCAAAGGGCAAGCCGGAGCGATGTGCGCAACCAGATGAAGCTATTCGGAAATCACGGGGAGATATTGGGTCAGCTGGCGCGGTTCGGGCTGGCGGGCGTGCTGCTGACCTTGCTGGTCGCGGCGGGCTATTGGGTGCTGGCGACTTTCTTCGGTGTCGATCCGATGGTGTCGCTCACCCTGAACTATCTCGTCTTCACTTTCATCGGCTACTGGACCCACAGCCGCTTCAGTTTCAGGGGCCATGGCTCGCGCGATAACGAGGCGGTGCGGACGGCGCGTTTCTTCGCCGTCAACACGATCGGATTCCTCGTCAACCAATTGTTCGTCTGGCTGCTGGTGAAGCAACTCGACGGACCGACATGGTGGCCGGTGATCCCTATCGTTTTCGTCACGCCCCTCGTGACATTCGCGCTCAATCGCCGCTGGGTCTTCGCATGATGTCCGACCCCGCGCCGACCCTTTCGGTAATCGTCCCGGTGAAGGACGAAGAGGAGGCGATCGGACCGTTCGTGACGAGGGTCGCCCCGATCCTCGACGGCCTGCTGCCGACGCTCGACGGACGAACGGACTGGGAGATATTGTTCATCGACGACGGCAGCGAGGATCATACGCTCGCCGCCATCCTTCAGGCCCACCAGCGCGATCCACGGGTTCGCGCCGTTTCGCTGTCGCGCAATTTCGGCAAGGAAGCGGCGCTCACCGCGGGCCTCGATTTTGCCGCCGGGCGCGCGGTGATCCCGATCGACGTCGACCTCCAGGACCCGCCCGAAGTGATCGGCCAGATGCTCGCCAAATGGCGGGACGGCTTCGAGGTCGTTTACGGCGTCCGGACGAACCGGGAGAGCGACAGCCTGCCGAAGCGGCTGACCGCCGACCTCTATTACCGGGCGCACAATTATCTGTCGTCGGACAAGATCCCCGAACATGCCGGTGATTTTCGACTGCTCGATCGCTCCGTGGTCGAAATCATCCGCCAGATGCCGGAGCGCAATCGCTTCATGAAGGGCCTGTTCGCCTGGTCGGGATTCCGTCAGGCAGCGGTCGAGTATGAGCGCGCTCCGCGCGCGGTCGGGACCACCAAGTTTCGTTACTGGAAATTGTGGACCCTGGCGCTCGACGGGCTCACCTCGGCTTCGACCATGCCGCTCCGGATCTGGTCCTACATCGGTGTCGTCATCGCCTTCTTCACCTTCCTCTACGCGGTGGGAGTGATCGCCAAGACGATCTTCTTCGGGAGCGACGTCGCCGGTTATCCGTCGCTGATGGTGGCGATCCTGTTCTTCGGCGGGCTCCAGCTCATCTCCCTTGGCGTGCTCGGTGAATATGTCGGCCGAATCCTGATCGAGACCAAGCGTCGTCCGCTCTACGTCGTCCGGACCAGGGTCGGTTTCGGCGAAGAAGGCCTGGACTGATGGAGCGGGCCGTCTTCGACCGAATGGCCGAACAGGACGAGGTCCACTGGTGGTATGTCGCCCGCCGGCGGATCCTGGCCGATCTTATCGCCCGCGAGATCCGCCTTCCCGATGATGCCCGGCTGCTCGAGATCGGCTGCGGTACGGGTCACAATCTCGACATGCTCCGGAAATTCGGGCGGCTGGACGCGATCGAGCTCGACGATTCCGCGCGCGCTTTGGCCAGCCGTCGGCTCGGTCATGCCGTCGCCGACGCCGCCTTGCCTGAGCTGCCCGGAGTACCGGACCGGACTTATCACCTGATCGCCTTGCTCGACGTGCTCGAGCATGTCGATGGCGACGAAGCGGCCTTGAGAAGCATTGCCGACAAGCTCGCGCCGGGCGGCTCGATCCTAGTGACGGTTCCCGCTTATCAATGGATGTGGAGTGC
>DAINCA010000035.1:2869-13397 GCA_036732645.1 Allosphingosinicella sp. | reverse complement strand
TCGATCAGGACCGCGGCCCATGTGCGCCGCGCCTTCCGTGACCGGGGGACGACCAACCTGGTCACGGGAATGCCCAACCTTCAGGCCCTGCGCCAGTCGAACGGTCATGACGGCGCGATCGTTGCGGCCCGGGTCAAGAATTACGCCCAGATCATGGCGACCCTCGCCGCTCACCACGAAAAAGAGCTGGTCGATCAGATCGTCGGCCGACTCGAATTCGGCGCTGCGGGCTCGACGGTCTACCAGGCCGACGAAGGCGTGTTCGTCTGGCTCGCCGGCAGCCTTGACGACGGCATCGTTCAGCAACTCGAGGGCCTGCAGGGCCTTTTCCGAAGCCCGATCGTGGTCGCCACCCGGCTGATCGATCTCGTCGTCACCTTCGGTCTCGATCTCGATACGTCCCGGCCGGTGGCGCAACGCGCCTCGAGCGCACTGGTCGCAGCCGACGAGGCCGCTCGTGGCGGCAAGGGCTGGGCGAGCTTCAATCCATCCAGTGTCGAGGATGCGGATTGGGAAATGTCCCTCCTCGCGCGGCTCGATCAGGCGATCGACAATGGCGAATTGTGGGTCGCCTACCAGCCCAAGGTCGATTGCCAGACCGGCAAACTGGTTGGCGCCGAGGCGCTGGTTCGCTGGACCCACCCGGAAAAGGGCCAGGTCTATCCCGACCAGTTCATCGGCGCGGCCGAGCAGGGCGGGCGGATCGAGAGGCTGACTTACTTCGTGCTCGAACAGGCGATCATGGCTACCGCTGCGATCAATCGAAGCGGCCGATCCTTCTCGATCGCCGTCAATCTGTCGGTGCTCCTGCTCAGCAGCGACACGTTGGTGCCGACCGTCACGGCCTTGCTTCGAAAGCACAATGTCGCGCCCGAATCGCTGACCCTGGAAGTGACCGAAACCTCGACTCTCGGAAGCGTCGCCGATCAGCTGGCCAATCTTCACCAGCTCGCCGACATGGGCGTCCAATTGTCGATCGACGATTACGGCACCGGCTTTTCGACGCTCGAATATCTTCGGCGGATCCCGGCCTGCGAGATCAAGATCGACCGAAGCTTCGTCAGCATGCTCGGAAGCTCGCAAAGCGATCGGATCATGGTCAATTCCACGATCCAGCTCGCTCACTCGCTCGGCCGCAAGGTGGTCGCAGAAGGCGTCGAGAATGACGAAATCCTCGACGCCCTGAAGCGGATGCGCTGCGACATCATTCAGGGCTATTTGACGGGTGGTCCGGTACCGTTGCCGGAACTGGTCGAGCGGATCGGCTCAGGCCGCCTGAGCCGCTCTGCTCGGGGCGAGATCTGCCCTAAGCCCCACCGCTACATCGAGGCCGCGCGACTAACCGCGCCTCATTGCCCCCGGACTCCCAACCCGAAATCCGACCAAGCCCGCAATGGCTTTGTTGCCAATTTGCAACAGATTCCCCTCATGGTGAATTTTTTCTTTACCATGCGACATATTCGCGAAAGCGCTGGGACTAGGTGTTGCGAGAGGGATTGGGCGCCGTTCCGGCAGGACCAGTCATCGAAACCGGATTGTTTTGTACCCGGCTTAGTGACTGGAGAAATCCACCGGCAAGCTTTTGGCCAAGCCGAAGGCGTTCCTCTTCTCGAGTTGGATCCAACACCCAGAGGAGGTTATTATGTGGAATTGGATTTTCGGTTCCGGCTGGCGCTGAGACTCAGCGAAGTCTGAACATTGGAGGCTCCGCTTCGGCGGGGCCTTCTTTTTTTTCTCTCAACGGCTTCATGGCTGGCGGCCTATCTGGTCCCGTAAGTCCGGTCGCCGGCATCGCCGAGGCCGGGGATGATGTAGCCATGATCATTGAGCTCCTCGTCCATCGCCGCCGCCCAGACCGGAACGTCGGGATGAGCATGGCGAAGCGCCTCGACGCCAGGGCGGGCGGCGAGCAGACAGACGAAGCGCAGCTCGCAAACGCCCGCTTCCTTCAGTCGATCGACCGCGGCGATCGCGGTATGACCCGTCGCCAGCATCGGATCGACGACGATGACGAGGCGCTCGGCGCAATCCTCGGGCGTCTTGAAATAATATTCGACCGCCTGGAGCGACTTCGGCTCACGATAGAGGCCGATATGGGCGAGCCGCGCCGACGGTACGAGATCGATCATGCCCTCCGCCATCTGCAGTCCCGCTCGAAGGATGGGGGCGATCACCAGTTTCTTTCCTGACAGCCGCGGTGCGTCGGTCATCGCGATCGGTGTTTCGATCCGGACCATCTCGGTCGGCAGATCCCGGGTCACCTCATAGCAGAGCAAGGTCGCCATCTCGCGAACCACCGATCGGAACAATTGGATCGAGCTGTTGCGGTCGCGAAGGAGTCCCAATTTGTGCTGCACCAACGGGTGCCCGACTATGGTCAATCCGTCCATTGACGTAACCTCCCTAGAAAATCGTACCGTCGCTGATGATGACGAAGGGCGGTCCTCCGCCAGGCCGGCGATCGGCGGCGATCCTGCGGCCGGCGAGCCAGGTCCCACCCTCGAGCATCCGCGCCAGCGGAAAGCTGTCCTCGGAGGCGCCCAGCCGGGAACGCACTTCCGGCGCAAGCCGATCGAGCAAGGCGACCGTCATCGCCCGCCACGCGACGATGAGCGGATCGGAGGCCTGGTGGATGCGATCCATCGCGGCGTGGTCGACCAGGGTGAGGACGCCCGTATCGACGAACAGGCCGCCGTTCCGATATTCCGCGAGTCCGGTCAGGCCGTCCATCTCGACTACCTGCAATCCCGCTTCCTGAAGCGGCTCGATCAGGGAATAAGCCAGCCATTGCGACAGCTTGTGGAGCGGCACCAGGCCGTCGCTGGGATCGTCGCGGCGAATTGCCGAATGCCGCCAGCAATCTCCAAGCGGATTCCCCTCGACGACGAGCCGATCGGTCCAGATCGGCCCCAGCGCCTCGAGCAATGTTTCGAGGATGACCGGCGCCGGCAGCCGGCCGCCTTGCGCGCGCTCCAACAGGACGTCGTACAGGCCGCCCGGGCGTGGGCCGTCGACGCGGGCGAACAAATCCGCGCGCGCGTTCGCCTGCCCGCCGAGCCGGCGAAGCAAATCCGTGCGGCCACCAAGGCCGATGAGGGCATTGTCCTTGGTCGCCTGGAAACCACGCGCCAGCACCGATTCGTCGAGTGACGCCAGGACATCGGCGTCGGCCCGAAGCCTGTCCTGTCCCGGGGCCGCGAAGGCGCCCGCTTCGAACAGCCGCTGACTGGCGACGGCAAGGACTTCCGATCGTGCCAGGACCTTATCGCTGACCGGATCGCGATATTGCCACCCCGGTCCGGACCCCGCATCGAGCAGCACCGACAGGGTGACGAGATCGAAAGCCGAGCGCGCACGCGCGTCGCGGTCGGAGCGGACCGGCAGGTCCGGCTCTCCCGCCACGAAATGGCGCCAGCGGGCGTGATAGGGAATTTCGAGATCGGGATATTGCTCCCGGGTCACCCCCACGGTGAGATCGGCAGCATCGCCGAGACGATCAAGGTTCACCGCCCATCCGTCGACCCGACCCTGGAGCGCGAGATCGAGCATCTCGTGCGCCCGTTCGCGAACGGCAGCGGCACTCAAAAGCCGCCTGATGGCAGAGGATTCGCCTTTCACGGGGATCAGAACTTGCCGAGATCCCGGCCCACCACCGAGCGCAGCTGATCGGTCGTCGGGCTGCCTTCCAGGCTGTAATAACCGGCGGCCTTCTTGGCCTCCATCTCGACGCTGGCGTCCGGCGGTACCAGTCCGTCGGGAATCGGAACGCGCTCGCCGATCTCCACGCCGCCGGCGGCAAGAGCATCATATTTCATGTTGGACATGGACATGAAGCGGTCGATCCGGCGGATTCCGAGCCAGTGGATGACGTCCGGCATCAATTGCTGGAAGCGCGCGTCCTGCACGCCGGCAACGCATTCGGTACGTTCGAAATAGGTCGCCGCCTGATCCCCGCCCGGCTGCCGCTTGCGAGCGTTGTAAACGAGGAACTTCGTGACCTCTCCGAGCGCGCGCCCTTCCTTGCGGTTGTAGACGATCAATCCCACGCCGCCGGCCTGGGCCTGGCGGGTCGCCTCCTCGATGCCGTGAGTCAGATAGGGCCGGCAGGTGCAGATGTCCGATCCGAAGACGTCGGAGCCGTTGCATTCGTCATGCACCCGGCAAGTCAAAGTGCGTTGGCTGTCGCCCAGGAACGCGGGGTCGCCGAAAATATAGAGCGTCATTCCGCCGATCGGCGGCAGGAAGACGGACAGATCAGGCCGGGTGACCAGCTCGGGATACATGCCGCCCGTCTGCTCGAACAGGCAGCGCCGGAGGCTCCCCTCCTCCACTCCGAAGCGTTCGGCCACGCCCGGCAGCCACCAAACCGGATCGACCGCGATCTTCGTGACCGAGATATCGCCGGCCTCATGGACGATGTCGCCATCCACCTCGAGCCGGCCGGCGGCGATCGCACCCTGGATTTCGTGAAGGGTCAGCCTCGCCTTGGTAATCGCAATGGTCGGCCGGATGTCGACTCCCTCGGCGATCAATCCCGCAAAGTCCTGGGCGATCCGGTGACCCCAGGGATCGAGCGCCACGATCTTGCCGGGCTCGCCCCATTGCGGGTTCGGACCGATCTCGCAAACCGGTGACGTATCCTGCAAGTCTGGCCGCGCTTGCGGGTCCATGGCTCCGGACGAAATCGCGAGCGCCCGATAGACCGAGTAAGAACCGCCATGAGCCCCGATCGCGTTGCGGTCCGAACGTGCGTTGACAGTGGCAACCACCGGCCCGCGTTCCTCGGCCGTGGCTTCGCCCCACCGAATGGGGAAGCGCACCGGACCGCGCGAACCGGGATGAGACGTCAGTCGGATATGGCCGCTCTTGTTCTCCGGTTTGATCATCTTTGATCCCTCCCCGCCCTCATCGATCGTCATTCGGAACCCCAGGGAGCCGGCGGTGGGGAAACGGGCGTCGTGAGGTCGAACTCCACTCGAAAAAAGCGGCCCGGTCGTCGAAGCTCGTAGGCGAAGAGCGCTCCGGGTGCGACCTCGACCGCCCAGACATTGGTCACGGATTGTGGATTGCCCTCGCGCAGGAAGAGTTCGCGGGAATGCGCGTCGGCAGGGAATTCCTGGCGGCGTGCCGTTCCCGGCGCGATCGTGTCGCCGCCATATTGGGTCAGCACGTCTTCGCTGCCATCCTGGTGGCGATGATCGTGCTTCAGCCGGAGCCCGTTCGTGGTTCGGCTGATCACCCAGGTCCGCGAATGATCGTCCCCGACGTGGAACGGGATCCGGATTTCATTGGCCGAGCAGGTGCGGACGTGCATGACCAGCCGGCTGGCCGCAAAGTCCTGATCGGCGGCGTCGGTGGACACGACCCGACCCTGATAAGCGTTACCGCAAAGCGCGTGGAGCCGGTCGAAGAAGCTTTGCTGCGGCCCGGGCGTGTCCGGGACGACCGCACAGCCAGTCAAGGCGGCGAAAAGAGCGATCGACAGGCAAAAGGTCTTCATCGGCGGACCTTACGGGCCGCGTCGGCAGCCGACAAGGCAACGCTTCGTGGATTGCTGAAGGGCTGCCCCCTGGAGATCTTTGCGGTGGGACTGGCACGAAACTCGCCCAACGAAGAACCAGATTAGCGCCTGATTTCCACCGCCTCGTCGAAGCGGACGACACCGACCGGCTTGTGTTCCGAGTCGACATATTCGACCCGGTGAGATGGCGTCAGGTGCCCGCGGAGAACGGTCTCGGCGGCGAGCGATCGCGCAGCCGTTATCGCATAAGCCTCGGCCGCCTGATCGTCGGCGAGCTCGGCTCCCTCATAATCGAGCGTCGTATCATCATTATAGACGTTGAAATAATAAAGCGGCATCGGCCCGGCATAAACCGCGGAGGGCGCCGATGCTCTGATGTATATCAGCCTCGGTGGCAGGCGGCCTCTCGGCCTCAGGCTTATTGTGCCGCTTGAGTGGAGCTTCTAGTCGCGGACGCAAAAGGAGACTGGCCATGCGCCTCGTTCGTCGATTCCTGATTCCCCTGATCCTCCTCGGCGGCTGCACCGCCGCCAGCGATGCTCCCAGCGCGGCAAATGCCGCGGCCGGTCAGGGCCAGCCGCTGCGAGACGGCCACTCTGGCGTCCCGTTCCAGGTTGAGGCCGTGGGCCAGTTCGCCGAGCCCTGGGCGATGACCTTCCTGCCGAACGGCCTGCTGCTCGTCACGGAGAAACAGGGCAATCTGCGCTTCATCGACTTCATGGATGAGGGCCCGTCGCAAAGGCTGGGCTCCGTGTCCGGAGTCCCGGCCGTCGATCATGGCGGCCAGGGCGGGTTCGGCGACGTCGTTCCCCATCCGGACTTCGCTCGAAACAGCCTGCTCTACTTAAGCTATGTGGAAGCCGGCGAAGGCGGCAATCGCGGCGCGGTCGTGGCCCGGGCGCGGCTCGTGCTCGACGAAGCGGATGCCGGACGGCTGGAAGACCTTCAGGTGATCTGGCGGCAGAGCCCGAAATTGAGCGGACGGGGCCATTACGGTCATCGCATCGCTTTTTCGCCGGACGGCCGCCACCTCTTCATAAGCTCGGGCGAGCGCCAGGAATTTACCCCGGCTCAGGACATGAATGCCAATCTCGGCAAGGTCCTCCGGCTCAATCCGGACGGCACGGTCCCGGCCGACAACCCGTTCGCGAGCCGCGGCGGAGTCGCGGCCCAGATCTGGTCGCTGGGCCATCGCAATCCTTTGGGCCTGGCCTTCGCTCCCGACGGACGATTGTGGGTGGTCGAGATGGGGCCACGCGGCGGCGATGAGATGAACCTCATCGAACGCGGCTCCAATTACGGCTACCCGATCGTCTCCAACGGCGACCATTATGATGGCCGGGAAATTCCCGATCACGACACTCGGCCTGAATTCAACGCTCCGGAAATCACCTGGACGCCGGTCATTTCCCCATCGAGCCTGATCTTCTACACCGGATCGATGTTCCCGCAGTGGCGCGGAAGCGGGCTGATCGGCGCCCTGTCCGGCGAGGCTCTGGTCCGGGTCACGATCGAGGGCAACAATGCGCGAGAGGTCGAACGCTGGCCGATGGGGGCCCGGATCAGGGAAGTCGAGCAGGCCCCCGACGGATCCCTTTACGTCCTCGAGGACCAGAACCGCGACGGCGGCGGGCGCCTGCTCAGGCTGACGCCCGCCCGTTAGCCGCAGCGGCCGTCACGCGCGGCGGTACCGGAAGTACCAGACTTCGTGGCCGAGGCGCCGCGCCTTGGCCTCGTAGCGTGTCTCCGGCCAGCCGCCGGGGCGATCGAGGAAGTCGCTGGCGCGCTCGGCGAGCCATTCGAAGTCCGTCCTTCGGCTCATCACCATCATCGCCCAGCGGCAGTAAACAGGGTGATCGGTGCCGAAGCGGAACTCGCCTCCCGGCTCGAGCTTGGCCGCGATCAGATCCAGCGGTCCCGGGTTCATCATCCGCCTCTTGGCGTGGCGCGCCTTCGGCCAGGGATCGGGGTGGAGCAGATAGACGAAGCGGAGCGAAGCGTCCGGAAGCCGTTCCAGAACGTCGAGCGCGTCGCCCATGTGGAGCCTCACGTTGGTGAGATGACCATCGCGGATATGCCCCAGCGCCCCGACCACCCCATTCAGGAACGGCTCGCAGCCGATGAAGCCGTGATCGGGCAGCAGGTCGGCGCGGAAGGCGAGATGCTCGCCGGCGCCGAAGCCGATCTCGAAATGGAGCGGACGGCGGTCGCCGAACAACGCAGCGCTGTCGATCGCTCCCTCCGCCGGGACGCTCACGGCCGGAAGCAATTCGTCCACCAGCTGCGCCTGCCCGGCGCGAAGTTTGTGGCCGGACCGGCGCCCGTACAGGCGCTTCAAGGTCGTCGGATCGCCCATGGTCTCGCTATCGCGCCAGGTTCACGGCCCGCCAATCGGAATCCGGGGCTTTTGCGGCGGACCTGACCTCAGAGCGCCTGTTTGAGCTGGTCGACCAGATCGGTTTTTTCCCAGCTGAACAGGTCGCCCTCCGCCTTCCGGCCGAAATGGCCGTAAGCCGCGGTCGGCAAATAGATCGGCCGATTCAGACCAAGGTGCGTGCGGATCCCCTTGGGAGTCAGCCGAACCAGGGTCGGAAGCACTTCCTCGAGCCGGGCGGCGCTAACGCCGTCCGACTCCGTGCCGTGCAGATCGACGTAGAGCGAAAGCGGCTCGGCGACACCGATCGCGTAGGACAATTGGATCGTGCAACGCCGGGCAAGGCCGGCGGCGACGATGTTCTTCGCAAGGTAACGCGCAACGTATGCGGCCGATCGATCGACTTTGGTCGGGTCCTTGCCGCTGAAGGCGCCGCCGCCATGTGGCGCCGCGCCGCCATAGGTGTCGACGATGATCTTGCGGCCAGTCAGACCCGCGTCTCCGTCCGGGCCGCCAATCTCGAAGCTGCCGGTCGGATTGATGTGATAGACGGTCTCGTCGGACAGCAATTCCGCCGGAAGCGTCTCGGCGATCACCTTCTTCACGTAGGCATGGAGCTCGGCTTCCTTGTCGCCTTGGTCATAGCCTTTGCCGTGCTGGGTCGAGACGACGATCGTGGTCGCCGCCACCGGCTTGCCGTTCTCGTAGCGCAACGTGACCTGGCTCTTCGCGTCGGGTTCGAGGAAGGGGGCCACGCCGGAATGACGGTCCGCCGCCATCTGCTCGAGAATCTTGTGGCTGTAATAGAGAGTCGCCGGCATCAGGTCCGGGGTCTCGTCGCAGGCGAAGCCGAACATGATGCCTTGATCGCCGGCGCCTTCATCCTTGTTGCCGCTCGCGTCGACGCCCTGGGCGATGTGCGCCGATTGGCCGTGCAGGTAATTGTCGAACGACGCGGACTGCCAGTGGAAGCCCTCCTGCTCGTAGCCGATCCGCTGGACGACGTGACGGACGACCTGCTCGATCTCGTCGCGCGATCCAGGCGCCCAGCCGTGCGTGTCCTTGAACTTCTCTTCGTCATAGACCGGCTTGCAGCGAATCTCGCCGCCGATCACGATCCGCTGCGTGGTGACCAGAGTTTCGCAGGCGACCCGGGCCTCCGGATCCTTGCCGATAAAATAATCGACGAGGGCGTCGGAAATCTGATCCGAAACCTTGTCGGGATGCCCCTCGGACACGGACTCGGAGGTGAAGTGGTAGCTGCTGCGCATCGACGGAAATGCCTTCCTAGCTCAGGAAAATAGGGAAATTTGCGGATATAAAGATATGTTTATGTCCGCTGCCCGCTAGCGGGTTTTGCGCGTGACCGCAACAGCCGCCGCGACCAGCAGAAGGACAAAAAGGAAGGGCAGCAAGTTGCCGAAGCGGGCGAATATTGTCGGCCGGCCCGCCCCCGGGAGGCGGGCGTCGATCACCCCTTCCACGCCCGACGGAAGCGAATGGAGCAGCCGACCCTCGTGGTCGATCACGGCCGAGATGCCGGTAGGGGTGGCGCGGAGGACAGGAAGGCCTTCCTCGAGCCCGCGAAGCCGAGCCTGGGCGAGATGCTGCGGCGGTCCCCATGAGCCGAACCAGGCGTCGTTGGATGGATTGAAGATGAAGTCCGGCCGATCATCGTCACTGACGACGTCGCCGGAGAAGATGATTTCGTAGCAGATCTGGATTCCGGCGGTTCCGAAGCCGGGAAGCGCGATGTTGCGCGGCCCCGGTCCGCTGAGGAAGTCCTTGTCGCCCGGCGCGAGCCGGCTGAGTCCCAGGGTCGAGAGGAGCGGCCGCATCGGCAGATATTCGCCATATGGGACCAAATGGGCCTTGTCGTAGCGGCCGACGATGCGCCCCTGGGCGTCGAGCGCGAACAGGCTGTTATAAGCGGCGTCGGTCACCCCGGTTGGCCCGAACACGAGCTCGACCGCGCCGAGCAGGATCAGATCCTGGGGCCCGATCAAGGAGGCGATCCGAGCCCGGGCGCCGCGATCGACGCCGATGAAATCGGGCGTGGCCGCCTCCGGCCACAGGACCAGGCGAGGCTCATCGATCGGCGCGCCCGTCAGCCGTTGCTGACGCCGGAAGTTCTCTTCCCTGAAGCCCGGGTCCCACTTGTTCTGCTGGCCGATATTGGGCTGGACGATCCTGACGGCTCCGCCCGGTTCACCGGCCGGCGCAGCGGCAGCGACCGCCCACGCCGCGCCACACAAAATGACGAGGGCACCCAATGCCGTTGCCGCCGCCGGCCGTGAATCCCGTCGCAAGACCAGAAAGAGGACGCCGCCCAGCAGAAGGGCCAAACCGGACAGGCCGTAAGTGCCGATCCAGCGCGCCGGCCACGAAAAGAAGGTGTCGATCAGCGAGACGCCGATCGGATTCCAGGCGAAGCCCGTGAACAAGGTTCCCCGGAGCCATTCGGTAACGATCCATGCCGCCGCGAAGAGCAAAACGAATACCAAGGCGTTGCGCCGGCCCCAGCGCCACGCGAGGCCGGCGGCAGCGGCGGGATAAATGGCGAGGTAGAGCGAAAGCAGGACGACCGCGACCCAGCCGAGCCAGGCCGGCATCGCCGCCTGATAGGTGAAAGC
>DAINCA010000035.1:0-2769 GCA_036732645.1 Allosphingosinicella sp. | reverse complement strand
ACCCGCCTCGACGTGCTCGCAATCGGCAATGCCATCGTCGACGTCATCGCCGAAGCCGACGATGCCTTTCTCGAGGCCCAGGGCCTGACCAAGGGATCGATGCGCCTGATCGATGCCGCGGAAGCGACGAGGCTTTATGCGCAGATGGGCCCCGGCCGGGAAGCGAGCGGCGGTTCCGCTGCCAATACTGCCGCCGGAGTCGCGGCACTGGGCGGCCGCTCCGGCTTCATCGGCCAGGTCGCGCCCGACCAGCTCGGCGAGTTCTTCCGTCACGATATCGGCTCGCTGGGCGTGGAGTTCGTGACCGCGCCGAAGGATTTCGATGTCCCCACCGCCCGCTGCCTGGTCCTTGTGACGCCTGACGCCCAGCGGACGATGAGCACTTTCCTGGGGGCCGCCCAGCATCTGCCGGTCACGGCCCTGGATGCGCAACAGATCCGTGATTCCGCCATCCTCTACCTGGAAGGCTATCTCTGGGACCCCGAGCAGCCGCGTTACGCGATGATCAAGGCGATCGAGATCGCGCGGTCCGCGGGACGCAAGGTCGCCTTCACCTTGTCGGACAGCTTCTGCATCGATCGCCACCGCGACGGCTTCAACCAGCTCATCGACGAGGGAAAGATCGACATCCTCTTCGCCAATGAAGACGAGATCCAGTCGCTCGCCGGGATCGCCCATTTCGAGAGCGCGGTCGCCGCGGTGAAGGATCGGGTTCCCTTGCTGGTCGTCACCCGGAGCGAAAAGGGAGCGATCGCCATCCGCGGCGACGAGCGTGCCCAGGCCGCCGCTGAGCCGGTTGCGGTGGTCGATACGACCGGCGCCGGCGATCTCTTCGCTGCAGGCTTTCTTACCGGTCAGGCCCAGGGCCGGTCCCTCGAGCAAAGCCTTCGAATGGGCGCGATCGCGGCCGCCGAGGTCATTTCCCATTATGGCGCGAGGCCGGAAGCCGACCTCGCCTCGCTGGTCGCCGATCGACTGACCTAGAAGATCGGCCCGGCCGATGGAGTGGCCGGCGGCGGCGCGGGCGGCATGTCGGGCGCGGGCGCGGGCACGTCGGTGTCAGGGCCGGGAGTCACGATTTCGGGCGGCGCCTGGTCCGGTTGACCTGGTTGCGACGGCTGCGGCGGAAATTCGGGCGGCTGAGTGGACATTGGGGGCTCTCCTTTGGGGAGCGAACGCCTCGCCCCGCTCGGGGTTGCCGTCCGGCGAAACTAGGCTGGCCCCTTCAACTCGATCGCGTTTCCGGACGGATCCTTGATGTAGAAGGACAGACCTTCGCCGCGGGCACCATAACGGGTGCCTTCTTCGACGATCTGAACGCCGTGAGCCGCGAGATGAGCCCGCATGGCCGCCTCCTCCCAGGGTCCTGTAGCGATGCAGACATGGTCCATGTTCCGCCCACCAGCGACTTCGGGGCGAGCCCAGGCGCCAGCTTCGGACCCTATGTCGACGAGATCGATCAAGGCTGCGCCCGCACGCAGCTGGAGCATGCCGTAAGCGGGAAGAGCGCGATCGACGCGGCAGCCGATGACTTCGCGGTAGAAACCCTCGGCGGCGGCGAGATCGTCGACCAATAAGACGACATGATCGAGCCCTTCGAGGGCGAAAGGCGGCGAGTCGACCATTGCCACCTTCTATCCCCTTCGGCCTCCACGAAAAAGGGGAGGCCGAAGCCTCCCCTCTCCCCCATCAGAATGTTCGGTTAGCGGTCCAGTTCACGATGCTCGTCGACGCCGGGAATTTCCGGCTCGATTTCGCTGATTTCAGTCTCGTGAACCTCGACGATGCCCCGACCGAGATGGCTCTTCCGGTAGCCGTAGGCGTAATAGAGAACGACCCCGATCGCCGTCCAGACCGGCAAGACCAGCATCGCCTCGACCGGCAGGTTGAAGAACAGGAACAGGCAGCCGATGACCGTCAGCGGCGCGACCAGCCACAAAGCGGGAACGCGGAAGCCGCGCACGCGATCGGGGTCCCGCTTGCGGAGCATCCAGACCGCGATCGCGACCATCAGGAAGGCATAAAGCGTACCGGCATTGGCGATATCGGCGAGCTGCCCGACCGGGAAGAAGGCGGCGGCGATGGCGACCACGACACCGGTGATGGCGGTGACGATATGCGGCGTCTTCCAGCGCGGATGAACAGTCGCCAGTTTCTCCGGCAACAGCCCGTCGCGGGCCATGACGAAGAAGATCCGCGTCTGACCGAACAACAGGATGAGGATGACCGAGGGCAAGGCGATAAAGGCCGCATAGCCCAGCATGTTGCCGACCGTTCCGAAGCCGATGGTGTGCAGAACGTGAGCGAGCGGCTCGCGCGAGCAGACCAGCATCTCGGCAAATTGCGGCATGGCGCACTGCCTGGCGAGCTCTTCCGAACCCGTCGCGAGCGGCGTTCCATCGGCCCCCATGATCGGCTGACCGCCCATCGTTCCGACCGCGCCGGCGGCGACCAGCATATAGAAGATGGTGCAGATGAGGAGCGACCCGATGAGGCCGATCGGCACGTTGCGCTGCGGATTCTTGGTCTCCTCCGCGGCCGTCGAGACCGCGTCGAATCCGACGTAAGCGAAGAACATCGTTGCCGCCGCGCCGACCACGCCGACCCCGGAGCCGAAGCCGCCGAACAGGCCGCCGGGCATGAAGGGGCTGAAATTATCGGCATCCATCCGCGGCAGGGTAAGGATCACGAAAGCGGTCAACGCGGTGACCTTAATCGCGACCAGGGCCGCGTTGAAGCGCGCGCTCTCCTTGGTGCCGATCATCAGCA
>DAINCA010000034.1:3140-13430 GCA_036732645.1 Allosphingosinicella sp. | reverse complement strand
CTTCTCCCGCCCGCCCGGAAAGCTGGAGGGTTTCGAGCTGTGACGCGCTGAACCGGCCGTTGACCGCCAGGTTGGTGACGCGGGTTCCGAACTGCTCGTTGATGTAAACGAGATTGTTGGCCCGGACGACGCCGGTGAATTGCGGATTCTGAACCCGGCCGCTGAAATCGGCGGCGACGCCGATCGGCCCTGTGATCTGATGCCCCGCGAGGTTCGCGAAGGACGTCAGGACGTCGGCTGGGCCATTGTAACGAATGCCTCCGGCGAGCGGGGCAGCAAGCAACCGCGTCGTCCACGAACCTGCGGCGGGGCCGAGGGGCTGGAGCCGCGCCTGCATCCGGCCGATGATCGCGCCGCCGCGGCGGATGACCGCGGCGACCTGGCCGCCTTCGGGCCGAAGCGCGCCGGCCAGAGCCATGTTCACCGGCACGGAGCGAGTGGCGATCCCGGTGCGGGTGAAGTCGGCGATGTTGAGGCGCGCTTCGGCGCGCGGGAACGAGCCGTCCGAAGGCTGGGAGAAATCGAGGCTTCCGGTAGCCCGGCCGCCTAGTCCCAAGCCGGGCACGAACGGGTTCAGGATCGACAGATCGAGATCGTCGAGCCGCGACTGGATGATCAGGCCGTCGCCATAACGGCCGGCGAGCCGAACCCGGCCCTGCTCGAGCAGGAGAGTGACCGGATCGAGCACCCAATCGCTTCCGGCACGGCGGATTTCGGACGGCCGGGCGAACCGGAAACCGATGTTGTTGACATGGCCCTGAACGGCGGCGCGGATCAGCTCGGGCGTCAAGGCAGCATTGGCGGCGAGCCGGAAGGGAACCCCGCGCCGCCCTTCGGCGAAGAGCTGGGCGCTGCCGTTGCCGCCGCGATAATCGATCCGGACCCGTGCCCGCTCGACGAACAGATCGCCGCTGGCCAGGCCGGCCAGTTGCGCATCGCCGACGATTTCGGGCGCATCCGGATAGAGGATGACGCTTGCTTGCACGAATCCGCGCTGGAGCATGATCGGGACGTCGCCTGGGGTGCGGGCGCCGTTGGCGGTGGCGGCAATATCGAGCCTTTGGTAACGGCCCGCGGCGCTGAGCCGAACGCTGCCTTCGAGGCCCTGCCCCGCCAGCGTCAAAGTACCGACGAACGGCCCGCCCCGGGATTGGACTACCCGGCCCTGGAAATCGATCCCGGCGAAGGTGAGCCGATTGACGTCGATGACCATCGGGCCGCGGCCGCTCCGGATCACGACATCGGCGCTGAACGGGCCGTAAGCGGACTGACCGGTGGCCTGGATTGCCCAGCCGCCGGCCGTCGCCCGAACCGTCGCTTCCACGTCGCGAAGGCCGATTCCGAAGCCGGGATTGGCCGCCACCAGCTGCAGCTGGGGTCTCGAGGCGGTGCCGGTGACCCGCACATTCAGGCGCCCGTAGCTTTCGCTCACGCCCGCGAGCCGGAAGTCGATGCTCCCGTTCGGCCGATAGACGCCTGAGCCCGAAGTCACCCGCAACAAGGGCGCGGTCACCCGGATGTCGTTGACCCGGACCAGGCCATAAGGATCCATGTCGATTCGCGCGCTGCCCGTCGCCGTGCCGCCCAGGAGATCGCGGATCGCGCTATTGTCGATCCGCCGGCTTCGTGCTGCCACCCGACCCGCGAGACCGAAGCCGCCCCTCTGGCTGGTCATGTCGAGATCGAGATTGAGATCGAACAGGCCCACGCTCTGGACCAGATAATTGTTCACCCGGCCCTGAAGCGCGGCGAGGTAGCGGCCGGTATTGAAATCCAGCGCAAGCGCCAGCAAGGCGTCGACCCGATCCGAACGGAGCCGAAGATCGTCGGCAACGATCCGCGATCCGGTGACGCCCAATTGCCCGTCCAGCCTTACATTCGCCAAGGGCCCGCCTGCGACCGCGTCGAAGCCCAGGATCCGATCGGCCCGCGCTGAAACGGGAACGATGATGTCGTCGCCTCGCACTCGGGCCCGTCCAAAGGCACGAAGGCCCTGGACCGTGGTCGATCCGAACGTCAACGATCGCGCCCGAAGATCGTAGGCGACAGCCGGCGTCGCGAAGGGCCCGTCGACGATCAGTGCGACCTGGAGATCGCGGCCGCCGAGATTCGGAGCAAGTGCTCCGGGCCGATTGACACGCGCCGCGACCTCGAGCCCTTCGAAACGACTTTGACCGAGATCGACGATGCCGTCCGCCGTCACGGCCAGGGCCCGGCTACGGAGCCGAAGCCGCATGTCGGCCCGGCGGTTTTCGAAAGTGCTCGTCAGGTTCACCTGGACGAGAGGCTCGAGCAACTGCGCCATCGGACCCTGAACGACGAGCGCGGGTCGAACCGGCCCACGCAGGTTGAAGGTGCCGTCGCGGGCGGTGATGGCAAGATTGGCAAGCCCTTCGCCGCCGAGCGCGGCAAGGGCCCGGCCCTGCCACCGATCCCAGTTGCCACGGCCGGTGATCCGGGCGGCGACCGGTCGATTGAGGCCGGCCAGGCCGGCAATGAAGCCGTCGCCGGGACCCTCCGCCACCAGGCCGATATCGAGCTGATTCGCCTCCGGCACCGCGTCCAGCTGAAGCACCAGCCGGTCGCCTCCCGGGAAACCGGGAGCCCGGACGGTCCGGGCATTGAGGCCGAGTTCGGCCCGCCCATCGGCGATCTTGATCCGGCTATCGAGTCCGAGCAGGTGACGGCGGCCGGTCACGGCAGGATCGATCAGCAGCTGCTGGATGCGAAGTCGACCGACGTCGATGTCTATGTCCGGGAGCAAGGGGGCGTTGGGATCGACCGTCCGAAGCTTGGGCAGGCGATGGAGCCGCGCCTCCGGGATATTGAGTTCGCGGATGTCGATATGGTTCCGGAAGTAAGCGAACGGCCGATATTCGACCTCGGCCTCAGGCGCTCGGAAGAAGACCCCTTCGGAATCGCTCAGGGTCAGCCCGTACATGGTAAGCTGGCCGAAGACCGATCCTTCGATTCGCTCGACATCGACCTGAAGGCCGGAGGCCGCTTCGAAATTGTTGATCTGCCGGACGATGAAGCGGCGGCCTGGATCGGTGTTCAGCCAGACCAGGAAAGCGCCGATCAGCAGCACCAGTCCGATGAGGCCGAAGCCGGCATATTTCGCCGCCTGACGTGCGCGGCGACGGCGGACGTGGACTACCCGCGGCCCGCTCGGTCCGGCGGTGGGCGCCTGGCTCGCCATCAGAAGGCCTGTCCGATCGAGACGTAGACCGAGATGAGGGATTCGCCCTCGCGGCGTCCGATCGGCGTTGCGATGTCGAGCCGAACCGGGCCGAAATTGGTGTAGAGCCGACCGCCGATTCCGACGCCGAAGCGCATGGAATCGAACGTGGGAAACTGGCTTTCATAGACCTGCCCGGCGTCGATGAACCCGACCACGCCATAATTGCCGAAGCGGTAACGACCCTCGATCGCGAACTCCGCAAGGCTTCGGCCGCCGAGCGGAACGGAAATGGTCGGCTTCGAATCCTCGTCTTCCGGGTCGAAATTCGGGTTTGGAAGAATCTCTCGCGGACCGAGCTCCTGGAAACCGAAACCGCGTACCGAACCACCGCCGCCGGCGTAGAAGCGGCGGGAGGGCGCAAGCTCGTCGCGCGGAATGCCGTAGATCGAACCGAGCCGTGCCCGGCCGGCGATTACCAGTTGTTCGGTGGCCGGGTAATAGATGCTGCCGTCAAGCTGATTGCGAGCATAATAAAATGTGCCGTTGCCCAGTGACGCCTCGGGATTGACCCGCGCCTGGAGCCGGAAGCCCCTGGTCGGATCGAGCAGGCTGTTCGAGCGATCGTAACCGAGCTGGCCGATCAGCCCACCGATGAAATAAGCATCGCTGAGCGAGAGTCGGGCGCGGCGATCGCGCGCTTCGTTCGTCGCGAGGATCTCGGCGCCATAAGCGTAGGTCCATCTTTTCTGCCAGATCGGCGTCGATTCTCGAGTGACGAGACCGTGAAGCCGTGTCGTATAGCCCTGGAACGCTTCATAATCGCGCTGGCCGGCTTCCAATTGAAGAAGCAGAGCGCGGTCGCGCTGACGCCAGTTGTTGCGACGGAAGCGGACGCTGAGATTCTGTTCGGCGGTTCCGAGAACGGCGGCGATTCGAAGGGCGCCTTCCGGCCTCAGAAGATTGCGATGCTCCCACGCGCCCTCGATCCGGAACCCCTCGCCGGTGCTGTAGCCGACATTGCCGTCGATCGACCGCGCCGGACCGGCATCCTGACGGACGAGGATGTTCACATATTCCGACCCGTCGGGCGCGCGCTCCCCAGTCAGAACCGGCTCGGCCGAGACGCTGTCGAACAAACGGGTTGCGACCATCGCCTCGCGAAGGTCGTCGACCATTCGGCGATCGTAAAGCTCGCCGCGGCTGAAACGGGAAAGGACCTCGACATGCTCGGCATCGAAGGCGAGGTCGCCCTCGGTCGTGAACCCGGCAAAGACGGCGCGCGGCCCAGGCGTGAGCGGGAGGCTGTAATCGCCGAAATGCGTTTCCGGATCGAGTACGATGTCGCGAAGGCCGATTTCCGGGAAGGGATAACCCTGCTGCGGCAAGCGTAGGAGAACGTTGGCCTCGGCGGCCTCGACGTCGGCGGCGACGATGGGCTGACCGGATTCCAGCTTCAGGGCTTCGCGCGCCAGGTCCACCGGCTCAGTCGCCGGACCGGCGATGGCGATGGCACCGAGATTGTATCGATCGCCAGGTGCGGCGATCAGGGTGATCCGAAGCTGGCCTGGTTCGGGCAATTGCTCGATCGAGGAGCTGGCGACCGCATCATAATAACCCTCGGAACGAAGCAGGCGCACCGCCAGCACCTCGTCCTCTTCGGCCCGTGATGCGATCATGGCGCCGTTCACGGCCTCGCCGCGCGCCTCCTCGAGCGCCGAAAGGTCGCGGAACCGGTCCTCGAGACCGACTTCCTCAAGGCCCTCGACGATCACGTCGTAACTGATCCGAAGCGCCGCTTCCTCGGCCTCGGTCAGAACCGCTTCCTCTACGGGGCGGACGTCGAAGGTCGACAAGGGCGGCAGCGGCTCGGCGAGGGCGGGATCGCCCAACGGGACCTCCTCGACCGGACCGGGCACCGGCGGGAACGGCGGTGCCGCCGGATCGATCGGTTCGAGCGGCTCGCTGAGCGCCGGGTCGAGCGGAGGCAGAGCCTCCTCGAACGCCGAGTCGGGGACGATGGGATCGTCCGCGTTCTGCAGCGACGGGGGAGACTGGTTCTGTGGCTGTGCGGCCAGCGACGTTGCCATCACTCCGGCCAGGGCAGCCAAAAATATCCGCGACTTGTTCAATAAACCCCGCTCAGCCGTCGGCGGGATGCGACGGCGGCGTAACAAACGCCCAAAGGAGAAGAAGGTTCAACGGATTAGCCTGTTTCAACCGGCGAACGCTCCCTCCCGGTTTCAGTCGATCCCGCCCGGCCGGCCAGGGATTAACGTGAAGCGATCCTGGTGTCTGCGGCGTGAACCACCGGCGCGGTGCCGTCACCGACGACCGCGAACCCGGACCAGTAATAAGGATGGGAGGTCTGGGCTTCGTCCATCAGCGTCCTCTGGGCGGCACGCAAGGCACCGGCCGTTCCAGTCCCCGGAGCGGCGCTGAACAGACCCGAAATCAACCGTCCAGTGGCGTTGAAATCGTCCGGGACCGGCCAGTGGCTCGCGACGACCATCCGGCCGCCGGCGCCGACGAAGGCACGAACCAGGCCATCGAGCGCGAAGTCGCCGCCGCTCGTCAAACCGGCCTCGCTAGTCGCGGCGCTGCTCGCTCGACCGGCGGTGTCGCAGGCGGACAATATGATCAGGTCGGCATCCAGCTGGAGGTCGAAGATCTCGGCGAAGGTGAGGAGGCCGTCGGAACCGCTGTCGCCGAAGCTGGTCAGGAGAGCCGGCCGAGCCGGGCATTCCGGCCGGGGTGCCGTCACCAGCCCGTGCGTGGCGAAGTGGAGAATTCGATATTCGTCGAGATCGCTTCTCTGCTTGATGGCAGTGTCCGTGAAGGCCGCTCCAGTTATGATTTCGGTTTCGTCCGAGTTGCCCCCGGCGATGGCGCGGCTTGCGGTGAACAATTCGGCCGGCGAGATCGGTCGGTTCCAGACCGACAGCGACCAATCGCAGCCATCGCCAGCAGTGCCTCCGCGGGTGGATCCTGACTCGACGCCAGCCTGGAAGAAGCCGGCGTTGGGGCTGTTCTGGCCGAAGCCGATATATTCGGCGCGAGCATCGGAGCTGGGTGCCTGGCGGACGTCGCGAAAGGCCCTGGCGGAAACGGCGGTGCTGATGTCCCGGTCGCGGCCGAGCCACGGCATGCCGGTGAAGTCGAAACCGTCGGCATTCGGATCCGCGGTGCGCTGGCGATAAGCTTCTACCGCCGCCTGATCCATGACGAGCAGGTTGGGCGGCAAGGTCAGCATGGCGCCATCGGGCTCGAAGACCAGGTGGCGCACGGCGGCGACTTCCCCTGCAACCGGCGCGAACAAGGCCTGATAGAGTTGGTTGGCCAAGGCGACGTCGAACGGATAGGTCATCTGCTGGCCGTCCTCGACGACCGAGATGGTGTCCCTCAAGGCGCCGACCTGCTGCTCGAGTTCCGCCGGAGACAAAGCCACCCGATAGGCTCGGGACGTGGTCGGCGTGGCGAAGATGGCATAAGCATCCTCGTCGAGTACAATCAGCTTGTAATAAGCCTCGCCTTCGCGAAGCAGGGCCTGCATCTCGGCAAGCTGCATCGCTCCGCCGGAAACGACACGATAACGCGGGAAGGCCGCCAGGCGTGCCTGGGTTGCGGCCTGATCCTGCTGCATCTGCGCGAGCGAGGCGCGAAGGGTCTGGGCTCGGGCCCGATCGGCGCCATCGGGTGCTTGCAGCGCCTCGAGCCTGGCAAGATCGACCCGGCTCCGCTCGATGTCACGGGTCAGGGTCACCGACTGCCGGAACATGCGCGCGGCATCGTCGCTGCCGCCGGACAATTCCCTCGCGAGTACCGCCTGGGTCTGAGCGACGCCGGGACGAACCAGCACCTGGCTTGCGGTGAACAATTCGGCGACGGCGGCAGGATCCTGGCCGCGTTCCGCCAGCAACGCGAAATAAGGCGCGAGTACGCCGCGAAGGGTTGGCGAGCTGCTGCCGCTTTCCGCATTCGCGGTGACGATTTCCCGGAACAAGTCCGATGCCTCGGCGCCTCTCCCATGACGCGAGAGATAGGCAGCGAACCGCCCTTTGGCGGTGAGCAGGGCAGTCGATCCGGGATAATCCGTCTCGAGCAGACCGACCGCCGATCGATGCTCCCGTTCCGCTTCGGTGAGATTGCCGGCGGCTTCGGCGATGTCGGCCAGCTCGCCGAAGATCTGCGCGCGCATCCAGACCGTTGCCGCGATCCCGCCGCCGCGGATAGCCGTAAGCTCGCTCAGCGCCCGGGTGAGGGGCTCTACCGCCTGGCTCGGCTGCCCCTTCAGTCTGAGGATCGTTCCTCGCAGCTGGAGGGCCTGACCATCAAGGATTTGCGCTTTGTCCTCCTGGGTTAGACCCTGGGCCCTTGAGAACGGGCGATTGCCAGGCCCTTCGGCCGTGAGCAAAGCCGCCGTTGGACGGTCGATCACGAGCGACCGCACAGACTCGCCGATGGCGATTTCCGGCATCGGTTTGGCAAGCTCCGCCAGCGCCTGATCGGCGATGCCCTGGTTCAGCAGGTGCATTGCGCGATAGTTGCGCAGCCGGCGAGCCGTTACCGGGTCGGCTCCAGCCAGGCCCGAAGCCGTGGCGAAAAGACCCTCCGCCTCGGCGTGGCGTCCGAGATTCGACTTCTGGAGCGCCTCGTTGACCATGGCTTCTGCGCGGCTCTGCTCCGCCCCCTCGCTCGACAATACGGCGTCGAAAAACTCCGCCGCTTCCGCATAATTGCCTGCATTGTTGCGGCGATAGGCCTCCGCGAGGGCGCGCTCGGGGTCCAGCGAGCCCGCCTGCGCGCGAGCGAAGGCGGCCGGATCGCCGGCGCCCGTGGTAGCGATTGAGACTTCGCCCTCTGCGATCCGATCGGTGACGACGCTTCGGAGGGCCAGCTGAAGGGCACTGTCATAGCCGCCGAGTCCTTCGGCAGCATAAAGGGTGTCGCCTCGGCGGATCAGGTAGACGTTGTAGGCCAGGTCCGCGTCCCGGAGCCGACAGGACAAGGTTTCGACCGGGCCCACGCCCTCCAACGAAACGGCTGTCCCAGGCTGGCAGGTGACCCGATCCTGGCGCAGGGCCGCCAGCCGAGCGGCCGGATCCCCGCCGCGTAGCCTCAGTGCATAAGCATGACCGATGGGCACGGCCGCATCGCGGCAGACGATGGCGTAGCTTCGGTCGAACATGTCCTCGAGCGCTCCGTCGACCACAAGCGACTGGGCGCTGCACAACAGGCTGGCGCCGGTGCCGATCTGGAAACTGTCCTGGACACTGACGGGCTGCGCCAATGCGGGTTGCGCGAATGCGGCGGCAAGCACCACGCCGAGGAAACGAAGGCGGGTCATCTCAAGTCCTCCGGATCGCAATCGTCTTCATCGTCACCGTCGGGGTTGCAGCTCTCGTTCCAGACGCTGCTGTCGCCGCCGCTCGTGACCGGCTCCTCCGCCAAAGGATCGGCACTGAAGGATGTGTCGACCAGGCTGTCGCTATCCATCGCCAGCGGCAGGATGCCGGTGTCGGACGACGTCGTGGGTTCCTCGTTGAAGATCGGCTCTTCGATGATGTCCTGGCCACCGCCCCCCTTGACCGGGTCTCCCGGCGACGGCGCCCGGCAGGCCCCGCTGTTGATGAAGCACAGGTTGAACTGGGCATCGCTCGTGTAGTCCGATCCGCGACCGACGAACTCGACCTCCTTGAAGAAGCTGTTGTTGGTGACGAAGCTGCCGTCGGGATTGATCCGGCGGCCGAAGGCATAAGCCTGGATGGGCTGCGATCCGGTGGGGACAATCGTGAGGGTGTTCTCGCGAACGGTGATTCCGGCGAAATCGAAGGCGGAGCCGCTGTTCTGGACGAACAGGGTCTCGCCCACGCGAAGGGTGACGTCCCCGGCCTCGATCGAACCGCGAAGATTCACCGGTCCATCGTTGACCAGCAAGGCCGCGTCGCGGCCAGCAAAATTCGGATCCGCCGTGAGCTGCTGGAGCAAGGCGGCGCTCGCTGACCAGACATTGTTCGAGCGAATCTCGAGCGTCCCGTCGGTCATTCCCGACGTATCCTGGACACGTACGCCACCCGGCGTCGCGATCTGTAGCCGCTGGACGGCCTCGACGAGGAGACCGTTGGTAGCGCCGGCATCCGCAAGTCGAAGCTCGCCTTCGACCTGCATTATTCCGGGTGTGAGAATCTCGACCTGGCCGGTTCGAAGCGCCGACAGCGACAGATTGCGAATGAGCAGGTCCGGAGCGCGGGTCGGCGAAGTGCCGAGCGCCGGCGCCGATATCACCAGCCGGGCAGAGCGGATCCCGGCAGCCTCGGCGTCGGTCAAGGTGTAGCCAGGACCCTGGGTCTCGCCACCGAGCACCGTTGCGCCGCTGGTCGAACGGGCCGTCAGCGATACGAGCGACGTCCCCGCTGCGCCCAACGCGGCTCCGGCGGCGACGTCGATATCCGAAGATGCCACGGCGATCGTGGGTGACGTCACCGCTCCCGTGAAGGCGGCGGCGCCCCCGAGGTCGATCGCCACCGAAGCGGCGTCGATATCGTTGAAGCGGCCGCTTCCAGCAGCGTTCGCGGTGAAGCTCGAAGCGGTGTCGATCGAGCCATTGCTGACAATATTGCCGCCGACGGACCTCAAGGCCACCGCGCCTGGTGCCGTGACATCGTCGAGGCGAAGATCGCTGCCCGCCGTCGCGGTGAGAGTCCCGTTACTGGCCGCCGAGGCCAAGGCGATCTGCTGCGCCGCGTCGAGGACGATATCGCCATCGCTTCTGAAGCTGTTGCCGGTGATCGATCCGTTTGTGCTCGAGAGTGACAAATCCTGGACGACGACGACGTCGTTGAGGGCGATGTTCTGGGCGGCTGAGGCAGCGAGCCGATCGGCGCGGAGCGTTCCGCCGCTACCGACGCTGCCGTTGCTCGAACTGAGCTGGATGAGGTCGCCCGCTTCCCCGTTGGCCAGAGCGAGACTGCCGACCGACGCGACGATTATGTCGTCAACCGCCATGACGTCGACGGCGGTGAATGCGCCTCCAGCGGCGGCGACGAAATCGTCGCCCGCATTGGCGTCGTTGATGGCGATCGCGTTCCCCGCGGAGACCGTCAGGAAGGTCC
>DAINCA010000034.1:0-3040 GCA_036732645.1 Allosphingosinicella sp. | reverse complement strand
CGAGCAGGCCGCTGCTGAGAACATTGCCGTTGGTCGAGCTGAGCTGGATCGCCGCACCTGCACCGGCATCGGCGAGCGTCAGATTGCCCGCCGCCGAGACGGTCAGGTTGTTGCCCGCAACGACGTCGGCGCCGGCGAACGCGCCGCCAGCATCGGCGAGGAAGTCGATCCCCGCATCGGCCGAGGTGATCAAGGTGTCACCAAAGCTGGCGAGCTCGATATTGTCGCCGGCCGCGAGCAACGTATTGCTGAGGATCCTGGCACCCGTCGAGGTCAGCCGCATCGCGTCGGCGGCGTCGCCATTGTCGAGCCTCAGGTCGCCGACGGCATTGACGATGATGTTGCTTCCAAGGCCGCCGCTGACGGGGCCTTCGGAGAAGATGTCATTGTCGAAGCCCAGGCCGGTCGTGGTGACGCTGGCGCCGGTGAAGGCACCTCCAGCCGAGGCGACGAAGTCGTCGCCTGCCTGGGCGAAGGTGACCGCGATGTCGCCGGTGGCGGTCAGGTCCACGTCTTCGTCGGCAGTTCCGCTGTCGAGCAGGATCGCTGCGCCGCTCACGAAGATCGAGCCGTCGGCGCTCAGGGTGCCGAGGTCGGCCGTGCCACCGCTCGAGACGACGATCGAATCGCCGCTCGTCGCCGCGGCGATCGTCGCTCCAGTGCCGGCGGAGGCGAAGATCGATCCCCCAGAGGTCAGGGTCCCCGCGGCGAGCGAGCCGGTGCTCGCGAACAGATCGATGAAGGCGGGGGCATTGGCGTCGTTGATGGCGATCGCGTTCCCCGCGGAGACCGTCAGGAAGGTCCCGGCATCGAGCAGGCCGCTGCTGAGAACATTGCCGTTGGTCGAGCTGAGCTGGATCGCCGCTCCGGCGTCGGCATCGGCAAGGGCGAGGGTGCCGGCCGATGTGACCATGACGTCACCTGCTGCCGTCACATTTGCCGCAGTGAAAGCACCGCCGGCATCGGCAAGGAAGTCGTCGCCGGCCGTGGCCGCCGCGATCGAGGTGTCGCCGAAGCTGTCCAGATCGACGTCGCCGATCGCTTCGAGCAACGTGCTGCTGGCGATCGCGCCGGCGTTCGAGAGCAGCTCGATGAAGCCCGCAGAGTCGCCATTGTCGAGACGCAGATCATTTTCGGCATGGACGATGATGTTGCTGCCGAGACCGCCTGAGCCGCCCTCGACTCCGCCAATCGTCTCGCCGTCGAAGCCCAGACCGGTGGTGAAGACGGTCCCGCCGGTGAAGGCGCCGCCGGCCGTAGCGGTGAAATCGTCGCCGGCCTGGGCGAAGGTCACCGCGATGTCGCCAGTGGCGGCGAGGTCCACATCGTCGGCAGCGGTGCCGCTGGCGAGGAGGATGTCGCCCGCGGAGACCCTTATCTCGAAGCTTGAATCGAGGGTACCGAGATTGGCGGTTCCGGACGTTGTCGAGATGAAGATGCCCGCGGCAGTGGCGGATGAGATGGTCGCGCCGGTGTTGGCGAAGGCGAGTAGCGACCCGACTGACGACAGGTCGCCCGCGTCGAGGCTGCCGGTTTCCGCAACCAGCTGGATGAAGCCGCCGGAGGTCGCGTCATTGATGTCGACATTGCTGTCGGCTTGGACCTGCACGTTGCCGCCGGCCTGGAGGAGGCCGTCGCTGAGGGCCTGGCCGGCGCTCGAATCGATGGTGAGGAAGCCAAAGGCATTGCCATTGTCGAGCCGCGCATTGGCGATGGAGTCGATCCGGATGTTGCTTCCGAGGCCGCCGAACGTCCCTTGACTGGTCTGGGTCTCGCTGTCGAAACCCGTTCCGGTGGTGACGACGTTGCTGCCCGTGAAGGCCCCGCCCGCATTGGCGGTGAAGTCGTCTCCCGCCTGGGCGAAAGTGACCGTTATGTCGCCTCCGGAACTCAGATCGACGTCATCGGAAGCGACTCCGCTGCCAAGCTGAATCGAGCCGCCCGACACCACGAGTGATCCGCCGGAGCTGAAGGTGCCGAGATTTGCATCGCCGGACGCGAAGATGAAGATCGAGCCGCCGCTAATCGCCGAGGCGATATTCGCACTTCCGTTCGAGGAGGCGAAGATCTGCTGACCCGCGCTCAGATCGCCAGCATCGATCGACGCACTACTAGCGGACAAGCTGATGAAGTCGCCGGCGACGCCATCGTTGATGTCGATATTGTTGGCCGCCGTGAGCTGAAGCGTCGTCCCGGCATCGAGCAGGCCGGCGCTCAGAACGCTCCCGCCGGTCGACTGGAGCTGGATGAGGCCGGTTGCCTGGGCGTTGTCCAGCCTCAGGTCGCTGATGGAGGTGACCATGATGTCGCTGCCGACGATCGCGGTGACGTTCGAGGCGGTGAAGGCGCCGCCGGAAATGGCCAGGAAATCATCGCCGGCCGCGGCGTCTGCAATGATCGTGTCACCGTCGCTGGTTAGCTCGATGTTCGCTCCGGAGCGGAGAGAGACGCTGCTCAGAATTCGGCCGTTGCTCGAGGTCAGGCTGATCGCGCCGCTTCCCGTCACGACATTGTCCAGGCGAATGTCGCCGAGGGCGTCGCCGGTCAGACCGCCGCCCGCATTGGCGCTCGCCACGTTGATCGTCGACGCGGCATCCAGATCGATATTGCCGCCACTGTTGAGGCTGTTGGCGTCGATCAGGCCGCCGCCCGGGCCCTGGATGGGCGCTGAAGCGTCAAGGATCAGATTGGCGGTGACGAAGACGTCATGAAGGTCGATGTCGAAGAGGCTGTCGGCGGTCAGGGCGTTCGCCCGCAGCGTGCCGCTGCTGAGGATGCTGCCATTCGTCGATTGAAGGAACATCGAATTCGGCGCCTGACCATTATCGAGCCGGATGTCGCCGTTCGCGAACACGTTGATGTTGCTTCCGACGCCGAGCCTCAGATCGTTGTCTACAGCCCCGGTCGTGATCACCGTTCCGCCGGTGAAGCTGCCGCCCGTCGAGGCGTTGAAATCGTCCCCGGCCTGAGCGGACCCGACATTGATGTCGCTGCCGGCGTCGAGGTTGATGTCGGCTCCGGCGACGGCCGAATCGATCGA
>DAINCA010000033.1:7963-13815 GCA_036732645.1 Allosphingosinicella sp. | reverse complement strand
CTATCAGGTGATCGAGCAGGGGCTCGAGGATACGGCGATGCAGAGCTTCGCCCATCTCCCCGCCGAAGACAAATGGGCGCTCGCCTTCCGAACCGGCGCTTTCGCTTATCCGCCGACCCTGGCGGCCGAGGGCGAGAGATTGTGGCGAGATTCCCAGATCCGGGCCCTTATTCCCGATCTCGAGACGTTCGTCAGCCTCACCCCGGGCGCGCTTGCCGGTCAGATCGGTGAAGACCGAGCGGCGGCTCTGATGGCTTTTCTGCGGGCCAACCCGCAGGCGCTCGCCCAGGCCGAAAGCCACAGCACCTTGACCACGGCGCGCGAGCTGATCGGACAAAGCCTGGAGGCCTATCGTCAGGGCAATCGCGACCAGGCTGAAGATCTCGCGCTCGCCGCCTATCTCGAAGGCTTCGAGCCCGTCGAGGCGTTGCTCGAAGCGCGGGATCCGGGCCTCGTCGCCGAGGTCGAGCGGGCGATGGGCGAGCTTCGCGCGGCGATTGGGCGCGAGGCGACGCCGGACGACGTCGCCACTCGCATCGCGCGCCTCGGCACCCTGTTCGACCGGGCCGAGCACGCCCTCGCGCCCGAAGCGGGAAACGCCACGGCAACTTTCCTCGGTGCCTTCGCGATTCTCGTTCGCGAAGGCCTCGAGGCGCTTCTCATCGTCATCGCGATGATCACCTTCCTGGTCCGGGCCGAGCGGCGGGATCTGCTGGGTTTCGTGCATGGCGGCTGGATCGCGGCGATGATCGCGGGCCTCGCGACGTGGTGGGCGGCCAGTGGCCTGATCACGATCAGCGGGGCGAGCCGGGAGGTGACCGAGGGGATCGGCGCACTGCTCGCGGCGGTCATTCTTCTGTTCGTCGGCATCTGGATGCACGGCAAATCGAATGCCGATGCCTGGCAGCGTTACGTTCGCGACAAACTCGACGGCGCGTTGAGCGGAAACTCGGCCTGGTTCCTCTTCGGATTGTCCTTCATCGCCGTCTATCGCGAGGTATTCGAGACGATCATATTCTATGCGGCGCTGGGCGCGCAGGGCGAAGGCTGGGCGATGGCCGGTGGAATCGCCCTCGCCGCGATCGTCTTGGCCCTGATCGCCTGGGCTATGCTTCGCTACAGCCGGCGGCTGCCGATCACGAAATTCTTTCAGTATAGCGCCGTGCTCATCGCGGTCCTGGCGGTGGTTCTCGCCGGCAAGGGCATCGCCGCCCTGCAGGAAGCAGGCATGCTTGGGGTCACCCCGCTTGCCGGTTTCCCACGAAGCAAGCTGCTTGGGCTCTATCCGACCGTGGAAACCCTAAGCGCGCAGCTGCTGGCAGCTTTGCTTCTCGCGATCGGATTCCATCGCGCCGGCCGGAGCGAGGTGGCGGTCGCCACCTGAGCGCTTTACGCAAACCACCGTTCGCGTTATGTTCCATTACGCCGCCGAGTCGCGGGCGGCAGCGACTTATCCACCGCAAAGTGTGCATACGAGGTGGAGTCGCTCGCGCGCGGCCTTGGCGGCCTCGCGCAACTTTCCTATGCGATGGGTTCAGTTTTTCCCGTGACGAAGTGTTCGGAAGGAGGAGTGAAATGGCAGGCGTGAACAAGGTCATTCTGGTCGGCAATCTCGGTGACGATCCAGAAGTTCGATCGCTCAACAATGGCGGGGAGGTCGTCAATCTTCGGGTCGCCACCTCAGAAAGCTGGAAGGACAAGGAAGGCAATCGCCAGGAGCGGACCGAGTGGCACCGGGTCGTGATCTTCAACGAGAATCTCGGGCGCGTCGCCAAATCCTATCTGAAGAAGGGCTCCAAGGTCTATCTCGAGGGCCAGATCCAGACTCGCAAATGGCAGGACCAGTCCGGCCAGGACAAATATTCGACGGAGGTCGTGCTCCAGCGGTTCCGCGGCGAGCTCGTCCTTCTCGATAGCCGCGGCGGCGGCGGCGGCGGCGATTACGGCGACAGCCATGGCAGCTCGAGCGATTTCGGTGGAGGGCAAAGGCAGCAATCACGTCCGGCGCCGGCCTTCGATAGCGATCTCGACGACGACGTCCCGTTCTAGGCGGGCGCCAAATCCGGACAGCACGGCGGTCTAACCGGATCTTCTGTCAGCATCGCAAGAGTGAGGCCGTGCGCCGGCCGCTGCCTCACTTCTTGAGCTTGTCCCGAAGCGCCGCGAGGGCTCCGAACGGGCCGGCTTCTTCCTCGCTCTTGACGCCGGCCGCCTTGAGCTTTTCCTCGGCCTGGGGCGCTCGCGGATAGGGATCGAGGCTGAGCGACAAGGTCTCGGCGATCGCTTCGCCCATATCGATCGCGCCGCCTTCGTAAAAGACGACGTCCATTTCGGATTCGCTCAGCTCGATTTCCTCGTCGGGCCGGGCGACGTCAATCTGGGGTCTGAAGATGATCTCGAAAGGCTCGTCCAGCTCGGCCTCAACCGGCTCGCCGCTCGCGACACAGCTCTGGACCACCTTCGCTCGGAGCCGGCCGCGAGCGCGAACTTCGGCATCCTTGCGAACGAGTGCGGCGTCGGCCTCGAGGCTCTCGATCGCGACGAGGCCGAAGCGGCGAGCCAGGTTCTGGCGCTGGCTTTCGTCGGCCTCGATCGACAGCTGGCGTGGTTCTTCTCCGAGCGTGTCTATCCGAACCGTTCGACTGAGTTCCGGAACATTCACGGCGACGGCACCTTTCCGTCGTACAACGTTGCGACCGGTACCTGGGTCAACTTTTCGCTGAATCCTTCCAGACGACGAGCGACGAAATCGACCGAGGCGGGCGACGGCGGCGCCTCGTGAAAGATATTGCGATCGACCGCCTCGGCGAGACTTCCTGCCTGGAGGCCTTCTCGAAACGCCCCGAGCCGACCACCAAGGGCGCCGACCATCCGGCCGACATGCTTGCCGACGACATAGTCACCGATCCCGATCTGGCGCAGGGTTCCGTCCATGTCTTCGATGAACAGCTCGGTGAGGAGCACGGACGGCACTTTTCCGGCTTCGCCTTCCGCTTCCAGCCTAAGCAGCGCCAGGGCCGTGACCGCCGCGAGAATGTCGAACCGGCCGTCCAGCGTATCCGGTACGCCGCCCTCCCGATACCAGGCCGGGTCGCGTCCAATTCCGACCAATGCCTGATAAAGCGGCATCAGGGCCGCGCGCTGCTTGGTCTCGCCGAACAGGCGCTGCAGGAAGGACAAGGCATTACCTCAGGATACGGGCGGCTTGCGCCGGTTAGGCGATGTTCATATTGGAGGAGCTAGTCAAGCCCGGCCCGGAGGCGCGGGCGATCAGGAGTATTTTGAAGATGACGTTCCGGCTTGGGTCCCGCGCCGTTCTGGCGTTTGCTGTCGGCGCAGCGTTTTTCGCCGCCGGCTGTACGTCGATTCGGGATCACCAGGGCTACATCATCGACGATACGCTCGCCACGGCGATCCAGCCCGGCGTCGACAATCGCGAGTCGGTCCAGTCCACGTTGGGCCGCCCGTCGTTCGTCGGTCAGTTCGACCAGCGCGACTGGTATTATTTCTCCCGCCAGACCAAGGCGCTCGCCTTCGCTATGCCCCGACCGGAAGAGCAGACGGTGCTCCACATCCGCTTTGACGATGCCGGCAATGTGGAACGGGTCGAGCGGACCGGCCTCGAACTCGTCTCTCGGATCGACCCGAGCAACGAGGAAACGCCGACCCTCGGCAGCAAGCGCAGTTTGTTCGAAGAACTGTTCGGCAATATCGGTGCCGTCGGCCAGGTCGGCCGCGGCGGCCAGACCGCCGACAACCCGCAATAAGACCTGGGGCAAGTCCCTTCGTTCGGCTGAGACACGCCGGCACAGCCGCCTTTCGGGCGGCTACCTGACGATTCCCCCCGCGGCGAGGACGGCAAGGGTCACCAGGTCGGAAGCGTTGGCCGTCATCGGTGCGATCTGCACCTGCTTCTGCATGCCGACCAGCATCGGCCCGATCACGGCGTCGCCGCCCAGCTCCTTGAGCAATTTGGCGGAGATGTTCGCGGTCTGGAGCCCGGGCATCACCAATACGTTGGCTGGCCCGGTCAGCCGGCTGAATGGATAGACACGCTGCAGGGCCGGGTTGAGCGCGACGTCCGGCGCCATTTCGCCCTCGAACTCGAAATCCACGTCGTCGCGCTTGTCGAGCAATTTCACAGCGTCGCGGATCCGGTCGAGGAAGCTGCCTTCGGGATTGCCGAAATTGGAATAAGACAAGAAAGCGACCCGCGGCTCATGGCCCATCCGGCGGGCGACCTGCGCCGTATGGATCGCGATCTCCGCCAGTTGCTCGGCAGCCGGCCGTTCGGTGACCGTTGTGTCGGCGATGAAGACCGTATGGCTCTGCCCGACCATGACGTGAACGCCGAACGGCGTGACCCCCTCGATCGGATCGATCACCCGGCGGATCTGCCGAAGATTCTGGGAATAGGTCCGGGTGATGCCGGTGATCATCACGTCAGCTTCGCCGGTGGCGAGAAGCAGCGAGGCGAAGATGTTTCGGTCCTGATTGACGGTACGCTCGACCTCGCGATGGAGGAAACCGCGCCGCTGGAGCCTCTCGTAGAGATAATCGGCCAACTCCTGGACGCGCGGATAATTGCGGCTGTTGACGACCTCGAAGCTCGAAGGATCGTCGACCCCGAGCGCCTTGAGGCGGTCGTAGACGTCGTCCCGTCCGACCAGAACCGGAACGCCATAGCCGCCGTTGCGGAACGCAATCGCGGCGCGAAGGACGACGTCTTCCTCCCCCTCGGCGAATAATACCCGCTTCGGATTGGCGCGGGCGGCGTCGTAGGCCAGGGTCAGGATCGACGTCGTCGGGTTGAGCCGCGACCGTAACATGGTCCGATAGGCGTCCATGTCGGCGATCGGGCGCTGGGCGACGCCACTGTCCATCGCCGCCTGGGCGACCGCCGCCGGGACGATCTCCATCAGCCGCGGATCGAACGGCGCCGGGATGATGTAATCGGCGCCGAACGTGTGCGCCTTGCCGCCATAAGCCGCTGCGACCTCCTCCGGCACCTGTTGCCGGGCAAGATCGGCGAGCGCCCGAGCCGCCGCGATCTTCATCTCCTCGTTGATCGTCGTCGCGCGGACGTCCAGCGCGCCTCGGAAGATGAAGGGAAAGCCGAGCACATTGTTGACCTGGTTTGGATAATCCGAGCGGCCGGTGGCGACGATCGCGTCGGGCCGCGCGGCCTTGGCGTCGGGCGGCGTGATCTCCGGGTCCGGATTGGCCATCGCGAAGATGATCGGCTTGGGCGCCATCTCCATGACCATTTCCGGCTTGAGCGCTCCGGCTGCGGAAAGACCCAGGAAGACGTCGGCGCCCTTCAGGGCGTCGTGAAGCGTCCGGCGGTCCGTCTTCGCGGCATGGGCGGACTTCCATTGATCCAGGTCGTCGCGGCCCTGGTAGATGACGCCCTTGCGATCGCACATCAGGACATGGTCGTGCGGAACCCCCATCGCCTTGATCAATTCGGTGCAGGCGATCGCGGCTGCGCCGGCGCCGTTGACGACCATCCTGATCTCGCGAATGTCGCGGCCGGTCAGATGGCAGGCGTTGATCAGCCCGGCGGCGCTGATGATCGCCGTGCCATGCTGGTCGTCATGCATGATCGGGATGTTCATCCGCTCGCGAAGGGTCTGCTCGATGATGAAGCATTCCGGCGCCTTGATGTCCTCGAGATTGATGCCGCCGAAGCTCGGCTCCATCAGAGCGACCGCGGCGATGAAGGCGTCGGGATCCTCGGTGTCGAGCTCGATATCGATCGAATCGACGTCGGCGAACCGCTTGAACAGCACCGCTTTGCCTTCCATCACCGGCTTCGAGGCGAGCGCACCGAGATTGCCGAGACCCAGGAT
>DAINCA010000033.1:0-7863 GCA_036732645.1 Allosphingosinicella sp. | reverse complement strand
TCGCTCACGCTGGCTCTCCCCTATTTTGCGACCTGCTGTATGACTTGAGGGCTGACGGGGGCAAGTCAAAGCCTTAACGTTCCCGAACCCCATCATGGCCACCAAAGCGAAAACAGACCCGGCGCCGACCCCGATGATGGCGCAATACCTCGCGCTGAGGGCCGAGGCCGAGGGCTGCCTGCTCTTCTACCGGATGGGCGACTTCTTCGAATTGTTCTTCGACGATGCGCGAATCGCCGCCGCCTGCCTCGACATCGCGCTGACTGCCCGAGGCGAACATGACGGCGAACCGATTCCTATGTGCGGCGTACCCATCCACGCCGCCGAATCCTATCTCGCCCGGCTGATCCGCGCCGGACATCGAGTCGCCATTGCCGAGCAGACCGAAAGCCCGATCGAGGCCAAGAAGAGGGGGTCGAAGTCGGTCGTCAACCGGGCGATCGTCCGGGTCGTCACGGCTGGCACGTTGACCGAGGAGGCCTTGCTCGATTCGCGCAGCGCCAACTGGCTTGCCGCGGTCGCCCGGTCGGGAGAGCGTTTCGGGATCGCCGCCGCCGACATATCGACCGGCCGCTTCGAGCTGACTTCGGTAACCGGCGGCGCCCTCGATGCGGAGCTCGCCCGGATCGCTGCCGCGGAAATCGTCTCTCCGGAGCCACTCCCGGGTGCGCAGGAGCGGCGATCGGGTTTCGACAGCGTCGCGGCGGAGAGGCGGCTCAAGGCATTGTTCGGAGTCGCAACCCTGGACGGGTTCGGATCGTTCGACCGGGCCGCCTTGTGCGCGGCCGGCGGCCTGCTGACCTATCTCGACGAAGTCGCGGGCGACAAACTGCCCTTCCTCCGGCCGCCGATCAGCCGATCCCAGGGCGATCACATGATGATCGATGCGGCGAGCCGGGAAAGCCTGGAGCTTACCGTCTCGGCCTCGGGCACTCGGACCGGGAGCCTGCTCGCTGCCATCGATCGAACCGTCACCGGGGCGGGTGCCCGATTGCTCGGCGCCGATCTTGGCGCCCCCTTGCTCGATCGGCTGCAGATCGAGCATCGGCTCGACCTCGTCGCCGCTTTCGAGCAGGACCCGTTGCTGCGTGACTGGCTGCGCCGCCAGTTGCGGGCGCTTCCGGACATCGGCCGGGCGCTCGGCCGGCTGGTCGCCGGACGCGGCGGCCCACGCGATCTCGGCCAGCTTCGGGATGGCCTGACCGAGGCCCAACGGGTGCACGAGCGGCTCGCCGCCTTGCCGGTCCGCCCCGAACTGCTCGAGCGGCTCCTTCCAAGCCTCAGCGGCCATTCGGGACTGGTCGATCATTTGTCCCGGGCCCTGGTGCCGTCGCCGCCGATCGATTCCGCTCAGGGTGGCTATATCGCCGAAGGCTACGACCCAGCCCTCGACGCGCTTCGCAACGTCGGCGGGGAGGGACGCCGGGCGATCGCGGCCCTCGAGGCGCAATATCGGCAGCAGACCAATATCGGCAGCCTGAAGATCCGGCACAACAACGTGCTCGGTTTCCACATCGAGGTTCCGGCGAGGAACGCCGATCGGCTGATGGCGCCGGATTCCGGATTTACGCATCGTCAGACGCTGGCCGGAGTCGTTCGCTTCAATGCGCCCGACCTTCACGAGCAAGCGCAACGGGTCGGCCAGGCCGGCGCTCATGCCCTCGCGGCCGAAGCTGTCCATCTCGAGGCTCTCACGCGCGAAGCGCTCGATCGCGCCGAGACGATTGCAGCCGCGGCCGACGCTCTCGCGCGCCTGGACGTCGCCTCGGCACTCGCCGAGCGCGCCGCCGAGGGCGGGTGGTGCCGGCCGGTCTTCGTCGAAACCAACGCGTTCGAAGTCGAGGCTGGTCGGCATCCGGTGGTCGAGGACGCGCTGCGAGCCGGCGATCAGCGCTTCGTCGCCAACGACTGCTTTATGTCGGACGAGCGCCGGCTGTGGTTGGTGACCGGTCCGAACATGGGCGGCAAATCGACCTTTCTTCGCCAGAACGCGCTCATAGCCATCCTCGCCCAGGCCGGTGGATTCGTGCCCGCGAGCCGGGTCATGATGGGCCTCGTCGACCGCCTGTTCAGCCGGGTCGGCGCCGCCGACAATCTCGCCCGAGGCCGGTCCACCTTCATGGTCGAGATGGTGGAAACGGCCGCCATATTGGCGCAGGCGACGGAACGCAGCCTGGTGATCCTCGACGAGGTCGGCCGGGGCACGTCCACTTATGACGGTCTTGCCATCGCCTGGGCCGTGGTCGAGGCGATCCACGACCGCAATCGCTGCCGCTGCCTGTTCGCCACCCATTTTCATGAGCTTACGCGGCTGGCGGAGCGGCTCGACGCCTTGTCGCTCCACCATGTCCGGGCGCGTGAGTGGAAGGGAGACCTGGTTCTCCTCCACGAGGTCGCCACCGGACCGGCCGATCGAAGCTACGGGATCGCCGTCGCCAAGCTGGCCGGTCTGCCTCCGCCGGTGCTCGCCCGCGCCCGATCGGTGCTGGCCAAGCTGGAGGAAGGCCGAGCGGCTACCGGCGGAATCGCGGCCGGGCTCGACGATCTTCCCTTGTTCGCTGCCGCGGCACAGGAGGAAAACCGGCCGGATCCCGTGCAATCGGCGCTCGCCGAGGTCGAAGCGGACATGCTGTCCCCGCGCGAGGCGCTCGAGTTCGTCTATCGACTGAAACGGCTTCAGGCCGAAAGCGGCTGATGTCCGCGCGCTTCGCCGCCCTTCCGGCCCGGCGTCGGATCATCGACCGGCGCGCGGTCGCCGGCGAGCTTGACGGGCTCAACCGCGAAAAGGCGGCAAAACGACTCAAGTCCGCATTGGCCGAGGGCCGCGCAGAGATCGACCGGCGACTGCTCGAAAGGCCGTCGGCCGGAACCGAGGCCGCCGCGGCTTACGCCTTTCTCACCGATCAGATCGTCCGCCTGGCCCACGATTATGTCGTCGAGCAGCTCCATCCATTGGCCAATCCGACTACGTCGGAACGGCTCCTTCTGCTCGCGGTCGGTGGCTACGGGCGCGGCGAAATGGCGCTTCATTCCGACGTCGACATCGCCTTCGTAACGCCGTGGAAGGCGATCCCGTGGATTGAGAACGTGGTCGAATCGATCCTCTATCTGCTCTGGGACCTTGGCCTGAAAGTGGGGCAGTCGGTTCGAACCGTCGATGAGGTGATACGGATCGCCGAGGGGGACCATACGGTCCGCACCGCCATGCTCGAGGCGCGATACGTCTGGGGCGACGAGTCCCTGTTCGACGAGGTTCAGTCCCGATTCTGGAAGGAAGTCGTCACTGGGAACGTCCGCGCCTTCGTGAAGGACAAGCTGGACGAACGCGACGAGCGGCACCGGCGAATGGGCGACAGCCGCTATGTGGTCGAGCCCAACGTCAAGGAGGGCAAAGGAGGGCTTCGCGACCTCCACACCTTGTTCTGGATCGGCAAGTTTGCGTATCGACTTCATTCGGTGCCCGAGCTGGTCGACGCCGGTTTGCTTTCGGCAACCGAATTGCGTCAGTTCGAGCGAGCCGAACGCTTCCTATGGGCCGTCCGCTGCCATCTCCACATCGTCGCGGGCCGGGCCGAGGATCGGCTCACGTTCGACTATCAGAGGGAGATTGCGGCCCGGCTCAATTATGCCGATCGGCCCGGCCGGTCCCCGGTCGAACGGTTCATGCGTCATTATTTCCTTCACGCGAAGACGGTCGGGGACCTCACCGGAGTCTTCCTCGCGCATCTCGACGAGAAGTTCGCTCGTCGCGGCCGGCGGATGATCGAGCTGCCGACGCTTCGCCGCCGGCCGAGCCGGCTTCAGGGCTTCATGCTCGACCGAGGACGGCTCGCCGTGCCGAACGAGGATTTCCTCACCAAGGATCCCCACCGGCTGCTTCAGATGTTCGCGCTGGCCGACCAGCATGAGCTCGAAATCCATCCTTTGGCGATGCGCGCCGCCGCCCGGCACGCGAAGCTGATCGACGGCGAAGTACGAATAAGCGAGCAGGCCAACGCCTTGTTCATGGGTGTGCTGACCAGCCCCCGCGACCCGGAGACGATCCTTCGCTGGATGAACGAGGCGGGTGTTTTCGGCCGGTTCATTCCCGATTTCGGCCGCGTCGTCGCCCAGATGCAGTTCGACATGTATCACCATTATACGGTCGACGAGCATTCGATCCGGGCGATCGGCCTTCTGTCCAAGATCGAGAAAGGGGAGCTCAAGGAAGAGCACCCCCTCGCCACCAGTCTGATCAAGCGGATCGCTTCGCGACGGGTAATCTATGTGGCCGTCCTCCTTCACGACATCGCCAAGGGGCGGGGCGGCGACCACAGCCTCCTCGGCGCGGAGATCGCGAACGCCTTGTGCCCAAGGCTCGGGCTCACCGACGCCGAGACCGAGACCGTGGCCTGGCTCGTGCGCTGGCATCTCCTGATGTCCGCCACCGCCTTCAAGCGCGACCTCGCCGACCCGAAGACGATCCAGGACTTCGTCGACCGGGTGAAGAGCCCCGAACGGCTGCGCTTGTTGTTCCTTCTGACCGTCGTCGACATCCGCGCCGTTGGGCCCGGCACCTGGAACAGCTGGAAGGCCCAGCTCCTTCGGACCCTGTTCGACAGCGCCGAAGAGCTGCTCAGGCTTGGGCACAAGCAAAAGGGCCGGCGCGAGCGGATCGCCGCGATTCACGACGAGCTGGGCGGCCGTCTTGGCTGGGAAGAAAGCCGCTTCGCGCGCCTCACGTGGCGGCTTCCGGACAGCTATTGGCTCGCCGAGCCGATCGAGGTGCTCGAACTGAATGCGCGCTTCATCCTCGCGTCGGACCAGAGCCCCAAGGTCACCAAGCCGGTCGAGCTGCACCGTCTGGAGGACCGGGCCGCGACGCTGGCGACGATCTACGCTCCTGACCAGCCGGGTCTCTTCTATCGCGTCGCCGGGGCGATCAGCCTGGCCGGTGGCAATATCATCGATGCCCGGATCCACACCACCAATGACAATATGGCCCTCGACAACCTCCTCATTCAGGACGTTTCGGGAGCAGCGCTCGCCGACCGCCATCAGCTCGAGCGGCTCGAAGCGGGCTTGTTGAAGGCGGTTGCCGGGGAGGAGCCGGAGCTCGAACGTCTCGCTGCCCGCGCCTTGCCGCTGCGGCGCGCTGAAGCTTTCTCGATTCAACCCGCCGTGTTCATCGATAACAAGGCATCGAGCCGCTACACGGTCGTCGAGATCAACGCGCGCGACCGCGCCGCCTTATTGTGCGAACTCGCCCGAGCGATCACCGAAATGCGCGCGATGATCCACAGCGCCCACATCGCCACTTATGGCGAGCGCGCCGTCGACGTTTTCTATCTCACCGATCTTCATGGTCAAAAGATCGAGGCGGCGACGAAGCTGAAGAACCTTCAGTCGAGGCTGCTCAAAGCCGCGTCCGGCGAGGCGCCGGCAAGCCGGCGCGCGGCCTGAAGGCTGACCGGTTCGATCGGCGCCGGCTAACGAGGCCGGCAATGTTCGTCCGCTAAAGAAGAAGGCCCCCGCCATTGCTGGCGAGGGCCTCGATCAGGATTTGGGGCAAAATCAGAAACGGAAGCGGCCGGTCAGACCATAAGTCCGCGGCTCCGCCAGGAACGCCGAGAAAATCTGGCGGCCGCCGGGGAACTGGGGATCGACGAACGGCGGCGCGGTCGCACCGGCCTGGAACGGCGAGTTGAAGGCGACCTGGGTGTAATCGACGTCGAACAGGTTCTGAGCCCAGGCTTCGAGCGACCAGCGCTCGCCGGGTCCGCGGATTCCGACCCTGGCGTTGACGATCGCGTAGCTGTCCTGCTCCTTCTGCGGGAACAGATCCGAGCCGGTATTATAATCGTCAGTGACCCGGGTATCGACATAGAAGAGGCCCGACAGGCCGCTATTGCCGATCGGCGGCGTCCAGGCGAACGACCCGGTGAAGACGAGCTTCGGCGCGTTCGACAGATTGTCGCCCGGCAGTTTGCGAAGCGCGGGATCGAGCGGGGCGCCGAAGCGGTTTCCGACGAGATTCTCGCGATACTCGGTGTCGGCGAGGGTCACGCCGGCGGTCAGATTGATGTCACGCTCGACCCGGAACGCGGCTTCGAGCTCGACACCTTCCGAACGCACGCCCCAGCCGACGCTTTCCGGATCGCAGGCGCCGGTCGCGGCGCTGAGATCACGGTCGCCACCGAGCAGATTGTCTTCGCAGCCATTGACGGTCTGAACGATGAAGACGGTGCCGTTGAACGTGTTCAGCTGGAAGTTGCGGAACTCCTGACGGAAGACGACGGCATTGAGGGTGATTCCACCGCGCGAATATTTGACGCCGAGCTCATAGGCGTTGTTGATCTCGGGATCGAACTGGAGGTTGCCGACGAGGGCCTGAGCCCCGCCCGGAGTGAGCGCGAAGGGCAGGATCGGCGACTTCAGCGCCGACCGATCGAGATTGAAGCCGCCCGCCTTATAGCCCCGCGAATAGCTGCCGTAGAACAGCCAATCCGGTGTCGGCTGGTAGGAGAGGATGCCGGTTCCGGTCCACTCGCTCTCGGTCCGGCGGTCGCTGATGCTGACGCCGTTCAGTTCGGCCGTGCTGTTGCCCTGGCAGGAGAGGCCGATCAGGCCGCCCGCAATCGCCTGAAGGCCCGCATTGGTCAGGAACGGGACCAAGGCCGCCTGGTTCGCCACGCAGGCCGTATTGTCGTTGCCGAAGGTCGTTTCGAGACGCTTGCGCTCATGGGTGTAACGCGCGCCGATGGTGAGCGCGAGCTCGTCGGTGATATGGAAGATGTTGTGGGTGAAGAGCGCCCAGTTGCGGCTGTTCTGGAAGTAACGGTCCAGAGTGCTGCCCCGGTCGTTGATGCTGTCGAGCCGGTCGAACGCCTGGTAGATCAGAGGCGATGCGGCACCGAACGCGGCCGGACGGGCCGCGAGGCAGCCCGGTGAGGCTGGTGAATAAAGAGCGGCAAGGGCACTGCCGGAAACGATTCGGCAGGTGGCGAAGCGGCCATATTGGTTGCCGAACCGAAGATTGTCGGTGACCGTCAGATCCTCGTCGGCGAAATAGCCCCCGACCAGCCAGTCCAGCATGCCGTCGAAAGCGGTGCCCTGGAGCCTGAGTTCCTGGCTGAAGGTCCGGAAGTGTCGGCTCGAATTGCCGTCCGCATCGCGGTAGAGGATGTCGACCGGGCTGTAGTCGATGTCTCCGCCCTGGTCGCTGTCATAGTCGCGGAAGGCGGTGATCGAGGTCAGCGTGGCGCCACCGAGATCCCAGTCGGCCTGGAGCGATACGCCCATATCCTCGGTCTCGCCCGCGTAGCTTCGACCAACGTTGACGTAGATGTCGCGGCTGAAGGGATCGTTGAAAGCGATCGCCGGTGTACCGAGATCGCGAAGGACGTTGATGATGTTGTTGCCGGTCGTGCTGTTGAGCGGCACCGCCGGCTCATTCAGGTTGCCGATCAAAGGATTGAAGTCGCGGTCCAGATAGACGGCGGCGCAGCAGGATTCGTCGCGCCTCGTGTAATCACCGATCAGCCGGAGCGAGATATCATCCGTCGGTTCCCACAAAAGCTGGCCGCGGACGAAGTAGCGATCGCGGTCGTTGACGTCCCTGTCGTTATTGACGTCGTTGTAGAAGCCGTCACGGCGCGCATAGACGCCATCGACGCGATAACCGAAGCCGCTGTCGCCGATCGGGCCCGACACCGCGCCTTCGGCGCGGATATAGTCGTAATTGCCGTAGGTGAGTGCGCCGAAGCCCTCGAACTCGTTGAGGTTCGGGCGGCGGCTGATGATGTGGATCAGACCGGCCGAAGCGTTGCGGCCGAACAATGTGCCCTGCGGGCCGCGAAGCACCTCGACCCGCTCGATCTCGCC
>DAINCA010000032.1:0-14298 GCA_036732645.1 Allosphingosinicella sp. | reverse complement strand
GGCCCCTGCCGGAGCTGGAGCTCGAGACATTGCTGGAGAGGCGGATCGATACCTTGTCGACCGGGGAACGCAGCCGGGTCCTCATCGCCCGAACCTTATTGCCCTGCCCCCGACTGATGTTGCTCGACGAACCGACCGCCAATCTCGACCCTTTGTGGCAGATCAAGCTGATGGCCCTGATCAAGGCCGAGACGCGGATCGACGGCCGATCGGCCGTCATCGCCATCCACGATCTCGATCTGGCCGAACGTTTCGCCGACCGGATCCTGGTCATGGATAACGGCCGAATTGCCGCAGAGGGCCTCGACGGGCCGCATGTCGCGCAGATTTTCGGGGTGGAGAAGTCGGCCGGGACCTGGGACCTGGTCAGGTCGCCGGCGGATCCGCGATCATCGCCGTGAAATCGGCCTGCGCGGCCAATTTGTCGCCGACATAGGCCTTGCCGGCGAATTTGCAGACGCTCGACCGCTTCTGAATGAACTCGACCTCGAGACGAAGCAGCACGCCGGGCTCGACCGGCGTCCGGAACTTCGCGCCGTCGATCGCCATGAAGTAGACCAGCTTGCCGGTGCCGGAAAGTCCAAGCGACTCGACCGCCAGGACCCCCGCCGCCTGGGCAAGAGCCTCGACGATCAGCACTCCGGGCATGATCGGACGATCGGGAAAGTGGCCGGCGAAGAACGGTTCGTTGATCGTCACCGCCTTGATCGCGGTGATCTTCTGATCGACGATCAGCTCCTCGACCCGGTCGACGAGGAGCATCGGAAACCGGTGAGGCAGCGCCGCCATCACCCGCCTGACGTCAAGCGGCATGGAAGCGGCGCTGTCCTCCGGCATTAGCGACCCTGAGGTTGCGGCTGCGGCTGCGCCTGCGGCGGAGCCGGAAGCGGAACCACGTTGACGCTCGTCAGCTGCTGGTTGAGCGCGGCAAGCACGGCGTCGGTGACGTCAACGCCGTTGGAGCGGGCCAGAGTGGCGTTGGTGTCGAGGGCGATGTTGGCATTGCGCTGAGTCATCACCTGGGTGACGATCGGGTTGAGGCGTTCGTTGATCTGCCTGAGCACGTTCGCCTGCGCTGACCGAACATTCTGCTCGAGCCTCGCAATTTCCTGCTGCGCCGCGGTCTGGCGCGTCTGGAACTGCTGAACGCGCGTGGTCAACGCCGCTTCGGCACTCGTGCGAGCAGCACCGGTCTGATTGCGAAGCGCCGCGCCCGCTTGCTCGATCGACTGGGCTTCGACCTGGAGCGGCTGCCCGAGTTGCTGGGCCCGGGTCTGGGCCGAAGTCACCATTCCCTGGAGCTGGGTCTGTGCGGCCCGGCAGGCGGTGCATTCGCGATAGACGCGGTCGGTGTCGACGACGACGATCGTCGCGGCCGGCGCACGCTGCGCCGGCGCAGCGGCCGGAATGGTCAAGGCGAGCGCGGCAGCAGCCGCGCCAAAGGTGAATTTGTTCATCAGAAAGCGGTCCCTACGTTGAAGCTGAAGAGTTTGGTGTCGTCACCAGGCTCACTTAAGAGCGCTCTGGCTATATCGATCCTGAACGGACCGAATGGCGAGTTCCAGTTGAAGCCAATTCCGATCGACAGGCGCGGACTGGGCGAGTCGCCCAGGAAGACTTCGCGGAACGGCGCCGTGATCTGCGCCTGGACGAGATTCGTCCCGGTCGGACAGCCGGCGGCATCCACGGGAATCGGCGTGACGACCGGAGTGGCGCCGCCGCTCGAGCACTGGCGAAGCCCGTTGGCATTGAGCACCGGCCGGAACAGTCGAGGATCGTCAGGCGGCAGATCGTTGAGCACCGGCTGCCGAACGCCCCAGAGGGCGCCGACATCGACGAAGACCGACGGACGAATGCCGAGATCGCGGAGCCCGGCGCCGAGAGGTATTTCGAGCTCGGCGCGGCCGAGATAATAAGCACGACCACCAAGGGAGTCGTCGAGGATCTCCTGCCGGTCCTCGGAAAGCCGGACGTTGATCGGCGCCTGAGTGGTCGGGTCCCGCTCGAACAGATAGGGAATGCGCTGAATGCGCGGCCCGACGCCGCGAATGTCGAAGCCCCGAATCTGCGGATTACCCAGGAAGAAACGATCCGTGATCCGAACCGGATCGACGTTGGGAGAGCCATTCTCGAACGAGTGGATGTAGCCGCCCTCGAGGCTCAAAGAGAAAATGAAGTTGTTGAAGACGTTCCAGTATTTGGCAGCGCTCGCGCGCGTGCGAAGATATTTGACGTCACCGCCAAGGCCGGCGAAATCCTGGCTCAGCAGGGCGCGCTCGCCGCGGCTTGGCCGAAGGCTGTTGTTGAGCGTGCTGTAAAGCAGGGAATAACCGACCGAAGAGGTCAGTCGGTTGCCGGTCGCGTCGCACAGATAACGTCCCGCCAGCAGCGGGTCGCAGGTGGCGGGAAGCGGCCCGGCTCCGTCCGGATCGGTGAAGAAATTCGCTTCGCTGAGGCCGACCTCGTCATAATTAAGGCCATAACGCAGCGCGAGCTGCATGTTGTTCGTCAGCGGAACGCCCATTCGGAGCTGACCGCCGGTACTCACCTGCTCATAGGTCGTTTCGCGGTTGTTACCGACGAAATTGAAGCTGTTATAGTCGCGCCGATAGACGTCGAAGCCGACGGCGACGTTGCGGTCGAAAAGATAGGGTTCGGTGAACCCGATCTCAGCCGATTTCGAATAACTCGAATAATTTATCGCTGCCCTCAGCTCCTGGCCGAGACCACGGAAGTTGCGCTGCCTGACCGAAAGGCTGAGCAGGAAAGCCTCGAGGCTCGAATAACCGGCGGAGAGCTGAAGCTCACCCGTAGCGCGTTCCTCGACCTCGACCCCCAGCACGACGCGGTCGGGACCCGACCCCTGCTCCTGCTGGATCTCCAGCTCATCCTGGAAGAAACCGAGCGAACGGATACGGTCGCGCGAACGGCTCACCGCGACACTGTTGAATGGGTCGCCCTCGGCCAGCTGGAACTCGCGCCGGATCACCTTGTCGTGGGTGTTGCTGTTGCCGCTGATTTCGATCCGCTCGACATAGACGCGCGGCGATTCGGCAACGCGGAACGTGATCCCCATCGTCAGGTTTTCACGGCTGCGCTGATAAGATGGGCGGATGTCCGAGAAGGCGTAGCCGAACAGGCCGGCAACCTCATTGAGCCGGGTAACCGTGTCCTCGACCTGCTGCGCGTTGAACCAGTCGCCCGGTTTCATCGGGACGCTCGGCCGAAGCCGATCGGCGGTGAGATCGCGGACATCGCTCTCGATGTTCACTTCGCCGAACTTGTAGCGCTCGCCTTCCTCGACCACGTAAGTGATGATGAAATCGCGCCGGTCGGGCGTCAGCTCGGCGACCGCGGAGACGACCCGGAAGTCGGCATAACCCTGGGTCAGGTAGAACTGCCGCAACTTCTGCTGGTCGAAGGCGAGACGGTCCGGATCGTAGGTGTCGTTCGACTGGAGGATGTTCCACCAGCTGGCCTCTCGGGTCGCCATCTCCGAGATGAGCTGACCATCGCCGAACCTCTGGTTGCCGATGATGTTGATCTGGCGAACGCGCGACTTCGGTCCCTCGTCGATCTCGAAGACGACGTCGACCCGGTTCTGGTCGAGCTGGACGATCTGCGGCTCGACCCGGGCGGCGTAGCGGCCCTGGCGTCGATACAGTTCGATGATCCGGGCAACGTCCGCCCGAGCGCGGGAACGGGTGAAGATCTGGCGCGGGGCAAGCCGGATTTCCGGCGTGATCTTGTCGTCCTTGATGCGGCGATTGCCTTCGAGAACGATGCGGTTGATCACCGGGTTCTCGCGGACCTGGACGACCAGGTTGCCGGTATCGGCGCCGGCGATCGTCACGTCGGCGAACAGCTCCGTTGCGAGCAGGTCGCGAAGGGCCTGGTCGAGCCGTTCGTTGTCATAGGGCTCGCCTGGTCGAAGCGCGGTGTAGGAAAGGACCGTCTCGGCTTCGAGACGCTGGTTCCCGGTGACGCTGATCGATCGGATGATCTGCTGCGCCACCACCGGAGCCACCGGCGGCGGGACGGCCTGGGTCGTCGCCGGCTGAACCGTGTCCGCGGTCTGGGCCGACGCCGGCGAAACGACGCCGCCGAGCACCGTTCCGACCAGCAAGGCTGCGCACAGCCTGCGACCCTTGGGAAATGCTTGTTTCACCGTCACGCGGTCCCCGCCTTTGTGTTGAATGCCAGCCCTTTGGCCGGCCATGATCCCTGTCGCCGCCAGCCCTGCCCGATCATGCTCAGCCGATCAACCCGCCAAGCTTGGTGAAGAGGCCAAAAGACGCCAGGTCGTTCAATGTCACGAAAATCATCAGTGCCAGCAACACCGCCAGTCCGGTTCTGAAAGCCCATTCCTGGGCTGCCGGCTTCAGCGGCTTACGCCTCACTCCCTCGATCGCGTAGAACAGCAGGTGTCCGCCGTCCAGCAACGGGATTGGCAACAAGTTGATGAATCCCAGATTAATTGAGATGAGGCTCATGAAGAGAACGAAATCGAGCCAGCCGAGACTGGCCTGCTGACCGGAATATTGGGCGATCTTAAGTGGGCCGCCCATTTCCTTCACCGATCGGGTTCCGCTGATCACCTGACCCAGCGTCACCACCATCATCTTCACCGTATGGCCGGTCTGGCGAAAAGCGGCGCCGACCACTTCGTGCGGAGGAAGTCGAGCGACTTCGATGCCGCCCGGGCCGATCCCCACCCGCCCGATCCGCGCCGTGTTGCCGAACCGGTCCTCGAGCTGAAGCGGGCGCGGGACGACGGTCATCGATTGCCGGGCGCCTTGCCGCTCATATTCGAACGTCATCGGCTGGCCCGGCCGGATCGCGACATAAGAGGCGATGTCCTCGAACCGCTCGATCGCCTGACCGTCGATCGACCTGATCCGGTCGCCCGGACGAAGCCCGGCGGCCTGGGCGGCCGACCCCTCTTCGACCGCGGCGATCACGGGCGGCGTCCGCGGTTCGCCGTAGCTGGCGAACAACGCAATGTAGACCAAGATGGCGACGAGGAAATTGGTGACCGGTCCAGCCAGGACGATCAGGAAACGTTGCCAGAGCTTTTTCGCCTGAAACGTCTCCGCCCGTTCGGCCGGGGGCAGCGCCAGCCATTCGTCCGACGGGGTGCTCGCCGGATTCATGTCGCCCTTGAACCGGACATATCCGCCCAGCGGCAGCCAGCCGACCTTCCAGCGGGTTCCCCTCTTGTCGGTCCAGCCGAATATTTCGCGACCGAAGCCGATCGAAAAGGCCTCGGCCTTCACCCCGAACCAGCGGCCGACGAAATAATGGCCAAGCTCATGGACGAAGATGAGCGGCCCGATGACGAGCAGAAAGGCGAGTATCGTGAAGAGGAAATTGGGACTACTCAATCGCGGAACTTTCCTGCCATCGCCGCAGCCGCTTCGCGCGCCTCGCGATCGATTTCCAGCACCTCGTCCAGGGATGAGGGCGCGGGAGGGTCATAGCTGGCCAGCACCTCGCCGACCAGTGCCGCTATATCGAGGAAGCCGATCCGTCTTTCAAGGAAGGAGGCGACCGCTATCTCGTTGGCGGCGTTGAGGATTGCCGGCTTTGCCCCGCCTTGCTCAAGCGCTTCGCGAGCGAGCCGAAGCGCCGGAAAACGTTCGAGATCGGGCGCCGCGAAATCGAGCGAGCCGATCCGAACGAGATCGAGCCGCTCGCAGGGCGTCTCCATCCGCTCCGGCCAGGCCAAAGTGTAAGCGATCGGAATTCGCATGTCGGGCGCGCCGAGCTGGGCCAGAACCGAGCCGTCGACATATTCGACCAGCGAATGGATCACGGACTGGGGATGGATGACGACGTCGAGGGCGTCGGCTTCGACCGGGAAAAGGTGATAGGCCTCGATCAGCTCCAGCCCCTTGTTCATCAGCGTCGCGCAGTCGACCGAGATTTTGGCGCCCATCGACCAGTTGGGATGAGCCACCGCCTGGGCCGCCGTCGCTTCCTTCATCTCGGCCATCGTCTTGTCCCGGAAGGGCCCGCCGCTGGCCGTCAGGACGATCCGGCTGACGCTCTCAGGATGCGCCCGGTCGAAGCACTGGAAGATGGCATTATGCTCTGAATCGACCGGAAGAAGCGTGGCCTTGTTCGCTGCCGCGACGTCGGTCATCAGGTCGCCGGCGGAGACCAAAGCTTCCTTGTTGGCGAAAGCCACAGTGCCGCCTTGCTCGAGCGCGCGCATCACCGGCCTTAGCCCCGCGGTGCCGACGATCGCCGCCATCGTCCAGTCGGCGCCGGACGCCGCAGCTTCCTCCACCGCCGTCATTCCTGAACGGGCGACGATGCCGCTGCCGGAAAGCGCCTCCTGGAGGGCGCTGTAGAGGCTTGGATCGCCAATGACGGCTTCCGCCGCTTTGTGCTTTCGGGCCAGCTCGGCAAGACCCGCGACGTCCTTATGGGCGGTCAGGGCCAGTACCCGGAAGCGGTCGCCGGCGCGCCCGATCAGGTCCAAAGTGGACCGGCCAACGGAGCCGGTCGCGCCCAGGATCGTGACGCTCCTTTGCGGGCTCATCCGGTCCAAAGCCCCAATATCAGCAACGTCGTCGTCGCGACGACGACGGCCAGGAGACCATCGAGCCGGTCCAGTACGCCGCCATGACCTGGCAGAATATGGCCGCTATCCTTGACTCCCGCGCGGCGCTTCTCCCAGCTCTCGTACAAATCTCCGGCCTGAGCGATGACGCCCATCGGGCCGCCCAGCCAGTAGAAGATCGATCCGAGTTCGAGCAGATAGGCGACGAACCAGCCCAGGACGGCGGCGCCGATCGCCCCGCCGATCAAACCGGCCCAGGTCTTGTTAGGGCTGATCCGCGGCGCAAGCTTGGGGCCACCGATCGAGCGGCCGGCAAAATAAGCGAAGATGTCGGTCGACCAGGTCACGACCAGCACCCAGAAGACGATCGCGACATCGACCCAGCTCAGGACGAGCAGGCCGAAGGCCGGAACGGCGATGTAGACAAAGCCCCACATCAGGCTTGCTCGTCGGGCCGCCAGCCCGAGAACGAGACCGATCAGAATGGCGGCACCGACACCCCACAAGGCTGGATTGAAGGCTTCGGGAAGAACGAAGGGCGGCGACCCGCCGTCGCCGAGGGCCCGGTTGGCCTCGGCAACGGGATAGAGCAATTCCGTTCCGATCAGCAAATAGAGGGCGACGAGCAGAGCCCCGATCCCGCTCCACAGCCGTGGAACACGCTTCATGTCGCCCCACTCGAACATCATCAGGATCGCGGCCACCGCCGCCAGCACCCGAAACGGCCAACCGCCATAATAAGTGAGGGCGGTGGCTACCGCGATCATCACCACACTGGCAGCGAGGCGGATTGGCAGATCGGAATTTTTGGCGCGGATATTGGAGCTGCTCATAGGCCCCCGTACCGGCGCTCGCGCCGCGCATATTCCGCCAGCGCCGACCGCATCGCTTCGCCGTCGAAATCCGGCCACAAAGCTTCGACGAACAGGAGTTCGGCATAAGCTGCCTGCCAGAGCAGAAAATTCGAAAGTCTATATTCGCCCGAAGTGCGGATCAGCAGATCGAGCGGCGGGAGGCCGGCCGTGTCCAGTTCGGAATCCAGTCTCGCCTCATCGATCTGATCGGGATCCAGCCGGCCGGCGCGAACCTCCCCGGCAAGGCTCTGCACGGCCCGGACGATCTCGGTTCTGCCGCCATAATTGAGAGCGATCGCAAGGGTCATGCGGTCATTATCGGCCGTCATCTCGACGGCGCGGTCGACCAGGGCCGCTACGTCACCCTCGAAAGCCTTGTGATCGCCAAGGATTCTCAGACGAATTCCTTCGCGGTGAAGATTATCCAGCTCTTTCTTGATATAGAATTTCAAGAGCCCGGTAAGATCGCTGATTTCCGCTGCCGGACGCCGCCAATTTTCCGAACTGAAGGCGTACAGAGTCAGGCACTCGACGCCCGCTTCGCCGGCCGCTCGAAGGGCGTTTCGAGCGGCTTCCGCACCAGCCCGATGACCGGCAGATCGCGGCAAGCCCCGGGCTTTCGCCCAGCGTCCATTGCCGTCCATGATGATGGCGACGTGACGAGGCACGGCGGGTGCCGACCCGATCGCGGCCTCCTCGAGGTTGGCCGGCTGAGGGCGCCGGCTCACCGCTGCAGGATTTCCTTGTCCTTGGCCATCAGCACCCGGTCGATCTCGGCGATCGTCTCGTCGGTCAGCTTCTGGACCTCCGCTTCGCGGCGCTTGCGCTCGTCCTCGCTGATCTCGTGCTTCTTCTCGTCCTGCTTGAGGGCATCATTGCCGTCCCGGCGGACATTGCGGACGGCGATCTTCGCTTTCTCCGAATATTGATGAGCGAGCTTGGAAAGCTCCTTTCGCCGCTCTTCGGTCATGTCGGGGATCGGCAGCCGGATGTTCTGGCCGTCGACAACCGGGTTGATGCCGAGATCGGCGTTTCGGATCGCCTTCTCGACCGGTCCGATATTGCTCTTGTCCCAGACCTGCACCGACAGCAACCGTGGCTCGGGCGCCGACACCGTCGCCACCTGGTTCAGCGGCATGTTCGATCCGTAGACCTCGACATGGACCGGATCCAGCAAGGTGGTCGTCGCACGTCCTGTCCTGAGTCCACCCAGATCATGCTTCAGCGCCTCCACCGCGCCATGCATCCGGCGCTGCAGATCGGCTTTGTCATAGGCTGGCATGGCTCTCTCCCTCATTGAGTACGATCGTGGCAGTACCTTCCCCGCCAAGCACTCGGGCCAGATTACCCTGCTCGCGGATGTTGAAGACGACGATCGGAATGTTGTTGTCGCGGCACAAAGCGACGGCGCTGGCGTCCATCACCTTGAGGTCGTCTGCGAGGACCCGGTTGAAGGTGAGGCTTTCATATCTCTTCGCGCCCGCATTCTTCTTCGGGTCCGAATCGTAGATTCCGTCGACGCTGGTGCCCTTGAACAAGGCGTCGCAGCCCATCTCGGCGGCGCGCAACGCCGCTGCGGTGTCGGTGGTGAAGAAGGGGTTTCCGGTGCCGGCGGCGAAAATCACCACCCTGCCCTTTTCCATGTGCCGCACGGCCCGCCGACGGATGTAGGGCTCGGACACGGTTGCCATCGGGATCGCCGACTGGACCCTGGTATCGACGCCGATCTTCTCCAGGGCGTTCTGCAGGGCCAGAGCATTCATCACCGTCGCCAGCATGCCCATGTAATCGGCGCTGGCGCGATCGAAGCCCTTGGCCGCTCCAGCAAGTCCGCGAAAGATATTGCCGCCGCCGACGACGAGGCAAAGCTCGTGGCCGGCCTCGCGGGCGGCGCGGATCTCGTCGGCCAGGCGGGCGACGGTGTCGGGGTCGATTCCGAACTGACCTTCACCCATCAGGGCTTCACCGGACAGCTTCAGGAGGATTCGGTTAAAACGCGGGCGCGGCATGGGGTTCGTCGATCCGATCGGCGTCTGCGGGATGAGGTGGCGCACCTTAGTCAGCATGCGCCACCCTGCCAAGCATCTTCCCCCCTCCTTGCGAGAGGTGGGGCCGTCCTTTCAGGCGACCGGCTCGGCCTTGCCGACGCCGGAAGCGGCCGCGACTTCGGCGGCGAAATCGCTTTCCTTCTTTTCGATGCCCTCGCCGAGCTGGAAGCGAACGAACGCGTTGATCGCGATCGACGCCCCGGCCTGCTTGCCGGCGGCGGCGACGACGTCCTCGACCTTCGTCTTGTTGTCCATGACGAAGAGCTGCGACAGGAGCGCGTTCTCCTTGCGGAACTTGGCGATCGCGCCTTCGACCATCTTCTCGACGATATTGTCGGGCTTGCCCGATTCCTTCGCCTTCTCGGAAGCGATCGCCCGCTCCCTTTCGATCGTCTCGGAATCGAGCTCGTCGCCCGTCAGCGCCTGCGGATTGGCGGCCGCGATGTGCATCGCGAGCTGCTTGCCGAGAGTCTCGAGCGCGCCTTTGTCAGCGGCCGTGCTTTCAAGCGCGACCAGCACGCCGATCTTGCCGAGGCCGGGCGTGACAGCGTTGTGGACGTAGGAAACGACCACACCGTCATTGACCTGAAGCACGGCGCTTCTGCGAAGCGACTGGTTCTCGCCAATCGTCGCGACGTTGCTGGTCAGCTTCTCCTGAACGCTGCCGCCCGAAGGCCAGCTTGCGGCAAGCAGATTCTCGACATTGCCGCTGCCCTGGAGCGCAAGATCGGCAACGGTCCGGACGAACTCCTGGAACTGCTCGTTCTTGGCAACGAAGTCGGTCTCGGAATTAACCTCGACGACGGCACCGCGATTGCCCGCGACGGCGACGCCGACCAGGCCTTCGGCCGCGGTTCGGCCCGCTTTCTTGGCGGCCGCGGCGAGACCCTTGGTGCGCAGCCAGTCGATCGCCGCTTCCATGTCGCCCTGGGTTTCGTTCAGCGCCTTCTTGCAGTCCATCATGCCGGCGCCGGTGCGCTCGCGCAGCTCCTTGACGGCGGCGGCCGTGATCTCAGCCATGTCTCTTATCCTCTTGCGTACGAAATAGTTTGCGTTCGTTGGCCCTGCCGATGGCATCCGTCGCGGATGCCCCGGGTCGGTTCGAACGGAGAGGGACGATCCCTCTCCGGTCGCTCAAGCGTCGGCCAGAGCCTGCTCGGCCGGCGGCTCATCCATCGCGCCGATATCGACTCCGCGGGCGGAGGCCCCGCCCTGCTTGCCGGCCAGCACCGCGTCGGCGATGGCATCGCAATAAAGACGGATGGCGCGGCTCGCATCGTCATTGCCCGGAACCGGGAAAGCGATCCCCTGCGGGCTGACGTTGGTGTCGAGAACGGCGATGACCGGGATGCCGAGGACATTGGCTTCCTTGACGGCCAGCTCTTCCTTGTTGGCATCGATGATGAAGATGACGTCCGGAAGACCGCCCATGTCGCGGATACCGCCCAGCGACAGCTCCAGTTTGTCACGCTCGCGGGTCAGCTGCAGGACTTCCTTCTTGGTCAGACCAGCGGTGTCGCCGGAAAGCTGCTCCTCGAGGCTCTTGAAGCGCTTGATCGAGTTCGAGATCGTCTTCCAGTTGGTGAGCATTCCGCCCAGCCAGCGGTGGTTGACGAAATGCTGGCCCGAACGGCGCGCCGCTTCTGCGATCGGGTCCTGGGCCTGGCGCTTGGTGCCGACGAACAGCACCTTGCCACCGGCGGCGACCGATTGGCGGACGAAGTCGATGGCCCGAGCAAACAGGGGCACGGTCTGCGACAGGTCGATGATGTGGACGCCGTTCCGCTCGCCGAAAATATACGGCTTCATCTTCGGATTCCAGCGGTGGGTCTGGTGGCCGAAATGCGCTCCGGCCTCGAGCAATTGCTGCATGGTGACGTCAGGTGACGCCATGATCGTTCTCCTTCCGGTTCTACCTCTGCGGCGCCGAATGATCCCGGATCAGATCCGAGACACCGGTATGATGGCATCCGCATGTGGAATGGCCGCGCACTTAAGGGGACAGGCTCCGGAAATCAACCCGCAGGTGAGGAGCTTGCCTCCGCTCCGATACTCCTGCCTGCGCCGCGACTTGACGAAACAGCGCGCGCACCGGCCGCATTGTGGTCGTTACGCCACCGCTTGACATAAGAACAAATCAAGAACACTATATCGCCTCAGGTGTGGCGGAGCGCGTTCGCCATTATCGTTTGCAACCTGATTGAAAGGGAAAAGCCATGGCTCACTTCGCGTCGATCCTGTTCTTCTCCGGCCTGCTCGCCGTGCTCGCTCTCATCCTCGAGCTTACGATCAGGGCGTATCGGGCGGAGATTGTCGCGGCCCTGCGCGGCGTGGCCTTGGTGACACCGGCGCCGGCGACTCCACGGATGATGCCGCCATCGCGGCATTGGCGCGCTGCCGCTTGATTCGCGCGTAGCTCATGACGCTGAACGGGATCAAAGCCAGATAGAGAAAACCGACCGCGCTCAACGTCTCCCATGGCGCCGAGAAGATGGCTGCTCCGATCAAGGCGATGATGACGATCGCCTCCAGCCGCACCTTTCGTCTCAGCTTCAGCGAGCCCCAGGAGAAGGTCGCGATGCTGGAGATGGCCAGGAACGCGATCAGTCCCGCCCAGCCGGCCACGAGATAGCGGTCGCGCAACCAGTCCCATTGCTGGTCGCTTGCAAGCCACAGAATGATCGGCAGCAGCAGGAGCCCCGCTCCTGCCGGTGCCGGAACGCCGGTGTTGAAGCCCGCCGATTTGTGCGGCTGATCCTCGACGTCGATCCTGGCGTTGAAGCGGGCGAGCCGAAGGGCCATGCAGGCGGCATAAGCCAAAGCGAAGATCCAGCCGATCCGGGGCCAGGTCTGGAGCACCCACAAATGGAGGATGATGGCCGGCGAGGCGCCGAACGCGATCACGTCGGAAAGCGAATCGAGCTCCGCTCCGAAGCGGGTCTGGCCCTTGAGCGCTCGGGCGATCCTTCCGTCCATCCCGTCGAGGACGGCAGCGGCGACGATCGCGTAGATCGCATTTTCCCATTCGCCGGCAATGGCGAAGCGAACCCCGGTCAGACCGACGCAGAGCGCGAGCGCCGTGACGGCGTTGGGCACTACGGCCCGAAGTGGAATACCTCGACTTTCCCGCTCGCGCGGTTGGGGGCTCACTGAGCCACGCCCTCGATCAGTTCCGAGATTCCCGCTTTGGCAATGATGGTCTCGCCGGCGACGGTGCGCTGGCCCAACAGGACCTGCGACGAGGTGCCGGCGGGCAGATAGACGTCGACCCGGCTTCCGAATCGGATGAGTCCGACGCGCTGGCCGGCGACCAGCCGGTCGCCAACCTTGATCCAGGGGACGATCCGCCGGGCGACCAGACCGGCAATCTGCGTGAACGCGACCTTCGTTCCATTCTCGCCCTCGACGAGAATGTGCTGACGCTCATTGTCCTCGCTGGCCTTGTCGAGATCGGCGTTCAGGAACTTGCCGGCGATGTAGACCACCTGGCGAACCGTTCCCGGGATCGGTGTCCGGTTTATGTGGACGTCGAACACGCTCATGAAGATCGACACCCGGATCAGCGGCTCGTCGGCAAGCCCCTCGGGCCCGATCAGTTCACGCGGCGGCGGCACCGTCGTGATCATCGTCACCATACCGTCGGCCGGAGCGATGATCAGCCCCTCTCCCGTCGGAGTCGTTCGAATGGGGTCGCGAAAGAAGGCGGCGATCCAGGCGGTGACGCCGATCGCCACCCAGCCGAGCCAGTCCCAATCGATGACCCACCAGAACAAGAGGGCCACCGCGGCGGCGATGACGACGAACTTTCGACCTTCCGGATGCACGCTGGGCATCCGGTAACGGACGGTGGTCGTGGCCAGATCGGACTTTTCGAGCGAAGACATGGGCCGTCTTTAGGCGGTGAGCGGAGGGGAAACAACTGAGCGCGGCGTTCGGTTGATCAGCAGGCCCGCTCCGCCTACACGGCCCCGCGAAGCAGAGTTCAAACAGGGAAAGCGCGACCGCCTTATGGCCAAGATCAAGGTGAAGAACCCCGTCGTCGAGCTCGACGGCGACGAGATGACCCGCATCATCTGGCAATGGATCCGGGAGCGACTGATCCTGCCTTATCTCGACGTCGAACTGCTTTATTACGATCTCGGAATCGAGAAACGCGACGAGACGGAGGACCGGATCACGGTTGAGGCAGCCGAAGCGATCAAGAAACATGGCGTCGGTGTCAAATGCGCGACGATCACCCCCGACGAGGCGCGGGTCGAGGAATTCGGCCTCAAGAAGATGTGGAAATCGCCGAACGGGACGATCCGCAACATCCTTGGTGGAGTCGTCTTCCGTGAACCGATCGTCATCGAGAACGTGCCGCGGCTGATACCCGGCTGGACCGACCCGATCGTCGTCGGCCGCCACGCCTTCGGCGATCAGTATAAGGCGACCGACTTCCTGGTTCCAGGGCCCGGCAAGCTCACGATGAAATGGGTTGGAGAGAATGGCGAGGTAATCGAGCATGAAGTGTTCGATTACCCCGCCGCCGGCGTAGCGATGGGGATGTACAATCTCGACGAATCGATCCGGGACTTCGCCCGCGCCTGCTTCAATTACGGCCTCAACCGGCAATGGCCGGTCTATCTTTCGACGAAGAACACCATCCTCAAGGCCTATGACGGCCGCTTCAAAGATATCTTCGAGGAAATCTTCAATAAGGATTTCAAGGCTAAATTCGACGAAGTTGGAATCGAATATCAGCACCGCCTGATCGACGACATGGTCGCCAGCGCGCTCAAATGGAGCGGCAAGTTCGTCTGGGCCTGCAAGAATTACGACGGCGACG
>DAINCA010000031.1:7742-14302 GCA_036732645.1 Allosphingosinicella sp. | reverse complement strand
GATAATGGGGGACCATGCCCTGCATCGAGTCGCCGTAGAGCCCGATCAGCTGGCGAAGGAAATTGACCGGAAGCATGTTCGTGCCGCGCGCTTCCTCCTCCATGATGATCTGGGCGAGGACCGATCGGGTGATATCCTCATTGCTCTTTGCGTCGACGACCTTGAACTGCCGTTTCTGGCGAACCATCTGCGCCAGCTTCTCGAGCGTGATGTAGGATGAGCTTTCGGTATCGTAGAGCCGCCGGTTCGCATATTTCTTGATGATGACCACGTCATCGTCTGAACGGGATGCCGCCATGCGGGACTCCTGGGGGCCTGAAAGAACGAGCCTAGCACCTAAGTTTGCGGCACTGCAACACAGACCGCGACCCCTGCCCTTGTTCCTGGCCATGCTGCGCGAGCAGACTGCAGCAAATCCCGCCCGGATGAGTCGCGCTTTGGCCGGGCTCAGAAAGTATCAGGAAGCACCGAGGCGTGAGCCACCGCCACCCGCACCCATCCTCGCCACGCGTCACAAGGCGGCCTTGAGAGATTATGGAGGCGAGGGTCCGCCGGTTCTGTTCATACCCTCGCTGATCAATCCGCCCAACGTCCTCGACCTCGATGAGGAAAGGTCCCTGCTTCGCCGGCTTGCCGAAGACGGCCGACGGATATTCTTGCTGGACTGGGGCTGGCCAGACGAAGCTCGACACCCGATGGGCATCGCCGACCACGTCGCCGAGATCGCGCTTCCCTTGATAGCCGAACTTCCGGAGCCGCCGGATCTGGTCGGTTACTGCCTCGGTGGGACGATGGCGGCGGCCGCCGCCCAGCTCACCTCCGTCAGAAGCCTCGTCACGATCGCCGCCCCCTGGCATTTCTCGGCCTATCCCCAGAGCGCCCGCGACGATCTGGAGCGGCTGTGGAACCAGGTTCGACCGACCGTCGAGTCGCTTGGACTGCTACCGATGGAGGCGCTTCAGAGCGCCTTCTGGAATCTCGATCCGAACCGCACCATCGCCAAGTTCGAGAGCTTCTCCGACCTCGAAGGCAAGGAAGCGGAGACTTTCGTGACCCTCGAAGACTGGGCGAATGACGGGCCACCTTTGAGCGGCGCCGCGGCCCGCGAAATGTTCGAGGATTTCTTCGCCGCGGATCGACCGGGCGCCGGCGACTGGCAGGTGGCTGGCCAGACGATCCGACCCGAAGAGCTGGACGTGCCGATTCTCAACATTGTCTCGACCAGCGATCGAATCGTCCCTCTCTCGACCGCGATCCGGGCAGGAGAGCAGATCGCGCTCAGCCAGGGCCATGTCGGAATGGTCGTCGGCTCGGCCCGTGAGCGCTTGCGGCAGACGCTGTCCGACTGGCTTTCCCGCACCGCAGCAAACTGCTAGGCCGCCGCCGATCAACCTCCCCGCAGGGAGCCGAGAGATCGAGGAGCCAACCATGACCGACGTCGTCATCACCGCCGCCAAGCGAACCCCGGTCGGCGCCTTTCTCGGCGCCTTCGCCACCACGCCCGCTCACGAGCTCGGCCGGGTCGCCATCGAAGCCGCTCTGGCGCAGTCGGGGGTCGGTGCCGAAGAGGTTTCCGAGGTGATACTCGGCCAGGTACTGACCGCCGCTCAGGGGCAGAATCCCGCCCGCCAGGCTTCGATGGCGGCCGGCATTCCCAAGGAGGTCCCGGCCTGGGGCGTCAATCAGGTGTGCGGATCGGGCCTTCGCGCGGTCGCCCTCGCTACCCAGGCGATCCAGACCGGCGACGCCCGGATCGTCGTCGCCGGCGGCCAGGAGAGCATGAGCCTCTCCAATCATGCCCAGGCGATCCGCGCCGGCACCAAGATGGGCTCGCTCGAGCTGGTCGACACGATGATCAAGGATGGCCTCACCGATGCCTTCAACGGCTACCACATGGGCATCACCGCGGAGAATCTGGCCGAGCAATATCAGGTGACCCGTGACGAGCAGGACAATTTCGCCGCCGAGTCGCAGAACAAGGCGAGCCGGGCGCGCGCCGACGGGCGGTTCAAGGACGAGATCGCCGCCGTCAACGTCAAGTCCCGCAAGAAGGAGGTCGTCGTCGACAGCGACGAATATATCAGGGACGGAGTCGAGGCCTCGGCTTTGGGCAGCCTTCGCCCCGCCTTCAAGACCGATGGAAGCGTCACCGCCGGCAACGCCTCCGGGCTCAATGACGGCGCCGCCGCTCTGGTCCTGATGAGCCGCGAGGAAGCCGAACGTCGCGGATCGCCGATCCTGGCCCGAGTCGCGAGCTGGGCTTCGGCCGGAGTGGATCCGTCGATCATGGGCATCGGCCCGGTGCCGGCAAGCCAGCGGGCCCTCGAAAAAGCCGGCTGGACGATCGCCGACCTCGATCTGATCGAGGCGAACGAGGCGTTCGCCGCGCAGGCTCTCGCGGTCGGCAAGGAACTCGGCTGGGACCCGGACAAGGTCAACGTCAATGGCGGCGCCATCGCCATCGGCCATCCGATCGGCGCCAGCGGCGCGCGCGTCCTGACGACCCTGATTTACGAGATGGGCCGACGCGACGCGAAGAAAGGCCTCGCCACCTTGTGCATCGGCGGCGGCATGGGCATCGCCATGTGCATCGAGCGCGACTGAGACCAGTGATCGCGATCCTCTGGCGGTACGAAGTCCGGAGCGAACATCGCGCTGCCTTCGAGGCGAGCTACGGCCCGGCCGGTGAATGGAGCCGCTTGTTCGCCCGAAGCGCCGGGTTTCGCGGCACCGAATTGCTCCGCGGTGATGATCATTATTATCTCACGATCGATCGCTGGGAGAGAATCGAGGACTTCGCTGCGTTCATGGCCGAGCACGAGGCGGATTATCGCGACTTCGATTCACGAACCGAAGGCTGGACGCGGTCCGAGGTGCGTCTGGGAGCGTTCGAGACGGTCGACTAGCCCGCCGCCTCACGATGCCAGTTCTCGCCATCATGGCGGTAACAGGCATGGCTGCCGGGGCTGAACCTCTCGCCGTCCCAGGCGACGATCCGAAGGTCGATCTCCCGATTGTCGCGAGTCTCGATCCAGTTGAAGCTCTGAAGCTCGTTGTTGCGAAGCCTGACCGACGTCGCCGTTCCCGCCTGGATCACCAGCGCGCCACCGGCATTGTGGACCATCTTGCGCGCGGCTTCCGCATAAGTGCGGTGAAAATGGCCTGCCAGAGCGATGTGAACGCCTGCTTCGCACACCGCCTTCACGGCTTCCTCGTGGCGCCCGACCGCCTCGGTGAGTTCCGTGCCCTTGCCGATCGGCATTGCGAACAAGGGATGGTGAGTGACGAGGATTCGAGTCTTCTCCTTCGGAACGTCGCTGAATCGCGCCCGGATAATGGCCATCTGCTCTTCGTTGATCCGGCCGTCCTTGATCGTCAGCGATCGCGCGGTGTTGATCCCCAGCACGGCGAGCCAGTCATTCTCGAACCATGGGCAAAGGTCGCTGGCGATATAGCGCTTGTAGCGCCTTAGTGGGCGGGCGAAGCGGCGAAACACGTCGTACAAAGGCACGTCGTGATTGCCCGGCACCGCGATGATGTTGAAACCGTCGGACCGCAACTTGTTCAGCCAGGCCGATGCCAGCTTGAACTGGGCAATTCGGGCGCGCTGGGTGAAATCGCCGCTGATAACCAGCAGGTCCGGGCGATGCTCGAGCAGCCATGCTTCGGCCGCGTCGACGATCTTGGGTTCGTGAGCGCCGAAATGGACGTCGGAGAGGTGGGCTATGGTCGCCATGAGGGGTGAACGACCCGAATGGCGCCGGGTTCAGACCCAGCAGCGCTCGAAGCGATCGCCGAGGCCTGTGAGCAGCTCGTACGGAGACAGACCTGACTGCGCCGAAGCCGAAGCCAGGTCATAATCGATCTCCATCCAGTCCCCTTCCCGAAGTTGCGGCGAATCGTCGACGCAGACGGCGGTGAGGTCCATCGAGACCCGGCCGACGACGGGGGCGAACCCTTTGCTCAGGCGAGCCCGACCCGTCCCCGAAAATCCGCGAAGATAGCCGTCGGCATAACCGAGATTCAGAATCGCCAACTCGTGCGGCCTTTCGGCCCTGAAGACGTGATTGTAGCCAACGCCCTCATTGCGCTCGACCCGGCGGCGCTGAACGATCTGCGCTTCGATCCGTACGACCGGCTTTATATGTCCTTCGGCTTCGCGCCTTGGGATTCCGCCATAAAGGGCCAATCCCGGCCGGGTCAGATCGAAGGCGTAATCGGCGCCGAGACAGACGCCGGCGCTGTTCGCCAGGCTCACGCGCTTCGCCTTCGCCCCGGCCGCCGCGCGGATGAAATCGCGCCTCTGCCTTTCGTTGGCGGGAACATCCTCGTCCGCGCAGGCCAAATGACTCATCAGGGTTTCGATCCTGACCGACTTAATCAGCTCGCCCGCCTCCGCCGCCGGCAGTCCCAGCCTGTTGATGCCGGTGTCGATCATCACGTCGCACGGGCGGTCCGTCCTGCTCCAGCGATCGATCTGTTGCGGGCTGTTCAGGACTGGCCGGGCCGGCGAGGACAAGGCCGTCGGCATATCCTCCTCCCCGACCCCGTGGAGGACGGAAAGGTTGAGGCCGTTGCTCCACGGCATGAGCGCCTCGGCTTCAGCCCAGGTCGCCACGAAGAAGTCGCGACATCCGGCCTCGGCGAGACGCTGGACCACGTCACGCGCGCCGAGCCCGTAGCCGTCAGCCTTGATCGCGGCCCCGCAGGCCGCGCCCCCGCCGCGGCGCTGGAGCCAGCGATAGTTGGCAACGAGCGCATTTCCGTCGAGCTTCAATCGCAGGGGGACGTGGACCATCTCGCGGCCGTACAATTCCTTCCCTTGGTGGGGAAGCCTAGGCCCGGCGCTTCGCGCCAGAATCGTTCGGCAGCCAGAAGAACGTCACTACCAAAGCCATCGCGACGACGGCCCAGGTGTACCAGAGACCCGAATAAGGGTCGCCGGTCGAAGCGGCGATATAGCTGGCGATGAACGGCTGGAATCCGCCAAAATAGCCGGTTCCGAAATGATAGGGAATCGACATCGAGCTGTAGCGGATCTGCGGCGGAAACATCTCAGCAAGCAAAGCGGCGACCGGCCCGTAGGTAATTCCGGACAGGCCGGTGATCACCAGCAACGCCAAAAGGATGACCGCGATTCCGCCAGCGGACGGAACGACCGGATCGAAACTATAGCCTTGTTGCTCAAGCAGGGGGCGGACATCCTCGGCGCCGGCGACGGCGTATGGCTGTCCGCCCAAGGAGATCATGACCGGGGCATTCGGAGCCGAACCGGTAGCGCCGCCGCCCGGTCCATATTCGTATTGAACGCCGAGGCGACCCAGCTCGCCGACGATCTGGCCGCACGGATCCGCCTGGCGGGCCGCGAAGGGATCGAAATCACAGGCCGCGCGATGGATCGTCACCGGAGCCCGCTCGGAAGCGGAGGCCCGGTCCGGATTGGCGGCCGCGCCCATCGTCCAGTAGATCGGGAAGAGCAGGATGAGGGTCAAAAAGTAACCGACGACGATCGGCTTCTTGCGGCCGATCCGGTCCGACAGCCAGCCGAACAATATGTACCAGCCGCAGCCCAGAAGTGCGCCGACGGCGACGATGATCTGCGCCGTCGTCGCGTCCACCCGCATCGTGTTCTGGAGCAGCGACAAGGTCGAGAACATCGCCGTGTACCAGATGACGGTGAGGCCGGCGGCGATTCCGAACAAGGCGACGAACAGCCGCTTCAGATTGCCGGGGTAAGTGAAACTGGCCTTGAACGGATTGGCGGCGCAGCCGCCTTCTTCCTTCAGCGCCTTGAAAACCGGGCTTTCCGAGAGCTTGAGGCGCATCCACAAGGACACGGCAAGAAGCAGGATCGAGAAGAGGAACGGGAAGCGCCATCCCCATGTCTCCCACGCTTCGGTGCTGATCATGCCCTTGGTGCTCAGCACCACGATCAGGCTGAGAACGAAACCGCCGACCACGGAGGCCTGGATGAAGCTGGTGTAGAAACCCGATTTCCCGGGCGGCGAATGTTCGGCGACGTAGATGGCAGCGCCGCCATATTCGCCGCCCAGGGCAAGGCCCTGGCAGATCCTGAGCAGGATGATCAGGATCGGCGCCGCGATACCGATCGTCGCGGCAGAAGGGACCAGGCCGACACCCGCCGTCGCCACACCCATCAGCGTGATGGTGACGAGGAAGGTGGTCTTTCGCCCCAGCCGATCGCCCATGTAACCGAAGAGGATCGCCCCCAGGGGCCTGAAGCCGAAACCGACCGCGAAGCCGGCCCAGGCCAGCAACGTCTGGAGCGTCTCGTTTCCCGATGGAAAGAAGGTACGGCCGATGATCCCGGAGGCCGCCAAAGTCCCGTAAATGAAGAAATCATACCATTCGAAGACGGTGCCGGCGGAGGATGCGCTGATGACCAGGCGGGTTCGCCGCAGCTCTTCGGCTCGGTTGCCGGCGACCGGCGGCTTTTGATTCAGATCCGCAACGGCTTCGGCCATCACGATTCCCTCCCCTGCCCCGACAGTGTGTAGGCGGCAGAAAGTGGTTCAGGCAAGAAGGCCCGGCGCGCTTGC
>DAINCA010000031.1:5688-7642 GCA_036732645.1 Allosphingosinicella sp. | reverse complement strand
GTGTAATCCCACAATATCCCATAATTATAGTCGACGACTTCGTTGAGCAGGGCGAGGGCGAAGACCACGGCCAACGGGATCCACGAACGCATGCGCTGCCGCAGGAGAAGTGCGGTGACGACGAAGATCGCCAGCCCGACATGGACGTGAATGAGGCTCTCCGAGGCGCCCAGTTGCTCGCCCAGAGCGGCCTTCCACGCCAAATAATCCTGAATCATGAACCCTCTTTGCTGGTGTCGGAGTGACAGAAAGCGACGATCCGCTCGGCCAGTTCCCGGCGCGCGATGATCAGGTCCGGGACCAGCGAATCCGCATGGTTGTACCTCAAGGCAGTACCGTCGACCCGGCTCGCGTGAAGGCCGGCACCCAGAGCGACTGCAGCCGGCGCGCAATTGTCCCATTCGTGCTGACCACCCGAATGGTAATAGACGTCTGCTTCGCCGGCGACGACGGCCATCGCCTTCGCTCCGGCCGAGCCCATTGGAACCAGCTCGGCACCGAGCATGTCCGCGATCGCCGCGGTTTCGGGCGGCGGCCGGGTACGGCTGACCACCATCAGCGGCCGATCACGCGTCGTTCTGGTCATCGCCACGCGATCGGAGCGGTACAATTCTCCCTTCGCAGGCAAGGCTACCGCACCCACTTTCGGTGCGCCTTCGACCGCCAGAGCGACATGAACCGCCCAGTCGCTTCGCCCCTCCGAATATTCCCTCGTCCCGTCGAGCGGATCGATGATCCAGACCCGATCGCTGCCCAGCCGGGCGAGATTGTCCGGAGTTTCCTCGGAAAGGATCGGGTCGTCTGGTCGCCATTCGCGGAGTCGGGAAAGGATCAAGGCGTTGGCGGCCTTGTCGGCGACCAATCCCAGATTCCGATCGACGACATTAAAGCTGCGCAGCTCCATCAGCAAATGCCCTGCGTCGTGCGCCAGCTGCGCCGCCACTTCGTCGTCGGTCAAATCCCGCCCTTCCGCCGCTTGTTCGAGGCCCTGATGGGGCAAGACGCAAAGCGCGGCAATCGCCACAACGACGCAAAATATTGCGAGACGTGTCGCCTCGCTTTACCCGGATCCGGTGCAGACAGCGGATTTTCTGGTCGTCGGCGCGGGCGTGGCCGGACTGTCGGCTGCTGCCCGCCTGGCCGGGCATGGCCGGGTAATATTATTCGAGGCCGAGGAAGCGATCGGCTACCATTCGTCGGGCCGGAGCGCGACCTTCTCGCATTATGGCATCGGCAACCGTCTTGTGCGGAGCCTTACCGCTTATAGCCGGGGCTTTTTTCTCGACCCTCGCGAGCCTCCGCTGGCGAGGAGGAGCACGGCCTTGTTCGTGGCGACCGAACAGATGGTGCCGGCGCTCGAGAGGTTGCGGGCCGACATGGCCGGCTTCACCGAATCGCTGCTTGACCCGTCGCCGACGGAGCTTGCCGAAGCCTTCCCGCCGCTTCGCATCGGCGCCAACGGAATCGTCGCAGCAATTCTCTATCCGGACGGACTGCGACTGGATTCGGACGCACTGCTCCAGTTTTACGCGAAACGGATAAGGGACCAGGGAGGCCTTGTCCGTACCGGGGCGCGAATGACGCAGATCCGCTCCTCCGGCTCGCTCTGGACTGTCGAGACTGAATCCGGTTCATGGTCGGCGCCGATTCTGATCAATGCGGCCGGCGCGTGGGCGGACGATGTGGCGAGGTCCGCAGGCGTCTCTCCGCTCGATCTCAGGCCGCTCAGGCGAACGATCATCGTCGTCGATCCACCTCCAGGGGCGGACGTCCGCAACTGGCCGTTCGTCAAGACGGTCGTCGACGATTTCTACATCCTGCCTGAATCGGGCCAGCTCATGGCTTCTCCGGTCGACGAGATCGAAAGCGACCCGTGCGACGCCCAGCCGGAAGAATATGACGTCGCCTTGGCGGCCGCGAAGGTCGAGCAATATACCCATCTGAAGGTGAATCG
>DAINCA010000031.1:0-5678 GCA_036732645.1 Allosphingosinicella sp. | reverse complement strand
GGCGGGCCTGCGCACCTTCGCCCGCGACCGCGTCCCGGTTGCGGGGTTCGCACCGGATTCACCCGGCTTCTTCTGGCTTGCGGGTCAGGGCGGCTTCGGTCTGCAGACCGCACCGGCAATGGCGGAGGCCGTCGAAGCCATCATCACCGGCGCCGCCTGGCCGCCGGGCCTGTCCAATTTCGGCGTTGAAGCCGCCGATCTTCAGCCTCAACGGCTGTCAAAACAATCGTCGTCGGCGGGTGAAACATGATGCATGGCGTTTCGTTGAGCCGCCGAGGAGAGCGATGCTGCAAGGGGAGCCAGGTCATTTGAACGAGTCCGAAGGCGGCGACGCCGCGATCGAGGAAGAGGTTGTTCCGCAACCGCCTCTGTCGCGGGTCCGCACGGTAAAGCGAATCGCTCTGGGCGTCCTCATCGTCCTGGGATTGATCATCGTCTGGCTGATCGTCACGGCGCCGATGTCCCGTTCACTGGGACCGGTCGCGGCGCCGAGCCTGACGATATTGTCCGCCGAAGGCGAGCCGATCGCCCGGCGAGGGGCGGTAATCGGCGATCCGGTTTCGATCGATGAGCTCCCAGCGCATGTCGCTCAGGCGTTTCTCGCGATCGAGGACCGCCGTTTCTACCGCCACATCGGTATCGATCCCTACGGAATCGGCAGGGCGATGTGGAGCAACCTGCGCGCGGGCCGAGTCCGCCAGGGCGGCAGCACGATCAGCCAGCAACTCGCCAAGACCAGCTTCCTAAGCCCCGAGCGAACGGCGGCTCGCAAGATCCAGGAAGCCTTCATCGCCTTGTGGCTGGAAGTCTGGCTGAGCAAGGACGACATCCTCAGCCGCTATCTGTCAAACGTCTATTTCGGCGACAATGTGTATGGCCTTCGCGCCGCCGCCCGGCGCTATTTCGACAGCGAGCCTGAGGATCTGACGGTCGCTCAGGCGGCGATGCTGGCCGGGATCGTCAACGCGCCCAGCCGACTTGCGCCGACCCGCAACCTCGAAGGCGCGCAGGAACGGTCCCGGCTCGTCATGCGCGCGATGGCTGATGCCGGCTACATCGATGCCGAGGAATATGAGGAACTGAGGCCCGCGCGCCTTCGCGTGGCACCCCGCGACGATGTTCCGACGGGCACCTATTTCGCCGACTGGGTAGTGCCGGAGGCCAATGCCCTGGCCGAGGAGGATTACGGCCAGCGCGAAGTGCAGACCACATTGGAAGGCGATCTTCAGCGAAACGCGGTGCGGGCTATCCGCCAGGCCCGGCTCGGAGGCGCCCAGGCAGCCCTGGTCGCCATGCGGCTCGATGGCCGTGTCGTCGCGATGGTTGGCGGCAAGGATTATTCGAGGAGCGCCTTCAACCGTGCCACCCAGGCGCGCCGGCAGCCCGGATCCGCCTTCAAGTTGTTCGTCTACCTCGCTGCGTTCCGCGCCGGCTTCACTCCGACGACGCCCGTCAACGACGTTCCGATCCGCCTCGGCAACTGGCAGCCGCGAAATTACGGCGATTCCTATCGCGGCCGGATCACGCTTCGCGAAGCGGTGGCCTTCTCCAGCAATTCCGTGGCGGTGCAGGTCCAGGAACGGGTCGGCCGCGACAATGTCATCCGCGCCGCCCGCGATCTTGGAATCACGACTCCGCTTCGCCCCGATGCCAGCCTGGCATTGGGAACGAACACGATGAGCCTGCTCGAACTGACCGGCGCTTATGCCGCGGTCGCTGCCGGCCGTTATCCGATCCGCCCGAGAGGGCTGCCAGACGCGGCCAATGGCTGGCTCGGACGGTGGTGGCCGACCGCGGACGAGCTCAGCCGAGACCGCGCCTTTCCGATGCTCCGCGACGTATTGTACGCCGTCGCCCAACGCGGCACCGGCCGGGCCGCGGCTTTGTCGATACCGACCTTCGGCAAGACGGGAACCACCTCGGATTATCGCGACGCCTGGTTCATCGGCTTCGCCGGCGACCTGGTTGTCGGCGTCTGGATCGGCAACGACGACAACAGCCCATTGCCCGGGACCACCGGTGGCGGCGTTCCCGCGCAGATCTGGCGCAACTTCATGACCGACGCCCTGGGAATCGGTCAGGCTCGGCCGGTTGCGCCGGTGCCTCTGACCGAAACCGACCGGGTGGTCCGCCCGTCGTCGAGCGACGAAGCAGGCGATACTGCGAAGTCTACCGACGAACCGCCTCCACCACCGCCTGGCCCGGCCTCACCGCCTTCGCCTGGACCCATTTTCCCACAGACACCACCGACCGACGAGAATCGCGAGGTGCCGGACGTGATCGTGCCACCGCCGGTCACGCCCCGGCAAAGCCCGACGACCGAGGATATCGGCGCCTGAATTGGGTCCCGCGCGTTCGGAGTCGTTGGCGCTTGAGAACGGCTGAATCACGCCTGGAGGAGATCTTGTCGGACGATCTGGAGACCGAAGCCGCAGAGCGCACGGCTCTGGCTCAGGACCGTACCTTGCTGGCCAACGAGCGGACCTTCGCCGGCTGGATGCGGACCAGCCTGGCGGCCGTGGCGATCGGGATCGGCTTCAATGCCTTGTTTCAGACGATGGAGCCCAATTGGGTCCCAAAGGCGATCGCGACCATTTTTTTGACAATCGGCATTTTCGTCATGCTTGCCGCCGAGCGTCGCGCCTGTGCCGTCGTCGAGCGGCTGAAACCGCACGAGATCGAGACGTTCAGAATCGTCAACCTGAGGCTGGTAAGCTGGTCCATCAGCCTCGCGACAGTGGCGCTGATCGCGGCGCTTTGGCTGCTGAACGGGGTTTAGGCTCGTTCCGCGGCAGAGCCGACCGGAACGAGCCCAATGTGAATCCGCCCGGCACGACTGCCGAAGCTGGAGGTCAGTGACTGCCGATCAAATGCGCGCGGCGGGCACCGAAATATCGCCGGCGCGGCGGGCCCGGCGGCGATCGTAGAGCTTCTTCGCGCCATAAGCGCCCATCGCGGCGAAGCCCAAGGGGGTGAAAGCGCGGCGCAGAAGCCAAGGCGCGGCGGCGCCGATCAACATGCCCTTGCCGCCATTATAACGTCCGGCCGCGCGTCGGCCGACGGCCGCACCGATGATCTTGCCAATCATGTCATTCTCCGGTCATGAGTTCGTTGCCGAAACAGCGCGGGACCGGCCAGAATGTTCCTTTCCGTGCAGGAGGATATCGGATGAACGGGGAGCCGATCAGTCACCGGATCTTCATCGAGCGGCTGGTGATCGCGATCATCGTCATCGGAATCGCCTTATTGCTGTGGAATTTGCGCGGCCTGTTCATGCTCGTCTTCGGTGCCGTCCTGGTCGCGGTGATCCTCAATATCGTCGCTCAGCCGATCCGGGAACGGTTCAGGGTCCCGGACTGGCTGGCGCTTCTGCTGGCCGTCATCATCGTCGCCGGAGTCATCGGAATCGCGATCTGGATGCTCGGCGCCCAGGTCAGCCGCCAGGCCGGCGCACTCGGAGAGATGATCCCGCAAGCATGGACGGCCCTCCAGGCGCGGCTCGATCTATGGGGCCTGGGCGATGCCATGCGCGAATGGAGCCGAAGCATCGGCAGCGGCGGCGGCGTGGTCGGAAATGTCGGAAGCTTCGCGGTGACGGTGGGAAGCGGACTTGCCGATACCTTGCTCGTCATCGTCGGCGGCATCTATCTCGCCGCCCAGCCCGAACTTTATCGGGTCGGCATGATCAAGCTCGTCCCCGAACGCGGCCGGGCACTTGCGGCGCAGGCGCTCGACGCCAGCGCGCGGGGCCTTCGTCTGTGGCTGCTGGGAAGAATGGTCTCGATGGCAGTGGTGGGCCTGCTCAGCTGGCTCGGTCTCATGATCATCGGCGTGCCTTCGGCGCTCGCTTTGGGCCTGCTCGCCGCCTTGCTGGAATTCGTGCCTTTCATCGGGCCGATCCTCGCGGCAGTGCCGGCGATCCTGCTGGCCTTCGCCGAAAGCCCCGAACAGGCGATCTGGGCGGCTTTGCTCTTCCTCGCGATCCAGCAATTCGAAGGCAATGTGCTGGAGCCGTTGGTCCAGCAGCGGGCGGTGGATCTGCCGCCGGCCTTGCTCCTCTTTGCCCTGGTCGCCGGCGGCCTGATCTTCGGGATCGTCGGAATCATCCTCGCCGCCCCGTTCACCGTCGTCGTCTTCGTCATGGTGAAGAGGTTGTACGTTCAGGAAGCGCTGAGCACCCCAACCCCCTTGCCCGGCGAGAACGAGGAAGCGGCGGCCAAGGCTTAATCGAGAAACAATTCGGCGGCGGCTTCGACGATCGCGTCAGGATCGAGCCGATAAGCCCGGTAGAGATCGGCAAGATTGCCGGTCTGGCCGAACCGGTCGACCCCAAGCGGACTCACCTTGTGACCGAAAACGCCGCCAAGCCACGACAAGGATGCCGGTGCGCCGTCGAGAAGGGTCACGAGCCCGGCGCCCGCCGGAAGCCGCGACAGCAGTCTTTCCACATGGGAAGGCGGCACCTGCGCGCCGCTCCAGCGCGCGCTTCGTCGGGCGCTCCAACCGCGGTGCAGAAGATCGGGCGAGGTGACCGCAAGCAATCCCAGGCCAGGGATGTCGTCGCTCAGCTCCGCCCAGGCCGCAAGCGCTTCGGGCGCCATCGCGCCGCTAAAGACCAGGGCCGCCTGCGCGTCCTTTCCCGGCTTCCGAAGCCAGTATCCGCCGGCGAGCGCATCGGCTTTCCAGGCGTCGTCCGCCCGGTCGATTTGGCGGATCGTCCGCGTGGTCAGGCGCAGATAGACGCTTTCACCGTCAGGACTCTGGATCAGTCGGAAAGCTTCTTCCATGAACAAGGCCAGCTCGTCGACGAAGGCGGGTTCGTAATGCCTGAGGCCCGGCTGGCCCAAGGCGATCAAGGGTGGGTTGATCGACTGGTGGGCGCCGCCCTCCGGGCCCAATGTGACCCCCGACGGAGTCGCGACGAGGAGGAAACGGGCGTCCTGGTAGCAGGCGTAATTGAGCGCATCGAGGCCACGGGCAATGAACGGATCATAGACCGTCCCGATCGGAAAGAGACGCTGGCCAAACAGGTCTCCGGCGAGGCCCAAAGCCGCAAGGACGAGAAACAGATTGTTCTCGGCGATGCCCAGTTCGACATGCTGGCCATTGCGAGCGGCGGCCCATTTCTGCGCCGACGGGATCTTCGCGGCCGCGAACGCGTCGGCAAGCTCCTGCCGGCGGAATAGGCCGCGCTGATTCACCCAGGCGCCAAGGTTAGTGGAAACGGTGACGTCGGGAGAGGTGGTGACGATCCGGTCGGCAAGGCCGCCGCCGGTTCTGGAGAGATCGAGGAGAATTCGGCCGAAAGCGGCCTGGGTCGATTGTTCCTCTCCGGTCGGCGGCACGATCTGCGGAACATCAGCTACGTCCCAGGATCGATCGCGCTTAGTTCGGACGATCCGGCTTCGCTCGACCAACGCCTTCGCTGCCGTCGCTGCATTGTCGCCCAGGCCGGCCCAGGGATCCCACTCTTCGCCTTCCTTGATGCCCATCCGCTCCCGCAGAGCCGCCAGCTGCGTGGGATTCATCAAGCCGGCATGATTGTCCTTGTGGCCGGCAAAAGGCAGGCCGAAGCCCTTGATTGTGAAGGCGATGAACAAGGTAGGGACGTCGTCCATCGCCGAGTCGAACGCCTCGACCAAAGTAGCCATGTCGTGGCCACCAAGGTTCGTCATCAG
>DAINCA010000030.1:0-14549 GCA_036732645.1 Allosphingosinicella sp. | reverse complement strand
GGATCTTGCCGCGGATCGGCAGGATCGCCTGGGTCTTGCGGTCGCGCGCCTGCTTCGCCGATCCGCCGGCGCTGTCGCCCTCGACGATGAACAATTCGGTGCCCGCCGGATCGTCATTGGCGCAGTCCGTCAGCTTCCCCGGCAGTCGCAGCTTGCGGTGCGAGGTCGCGGTCTTGCGCTTGATCTCCCGCTCCGCGCGCCGCTTCAGCCTTTCGTCCATCCGATCGAGGACGAAGCCGAGCAGCGACCGTCCGCGCTCCATATTATCCGAAAGGAAATGGTCGAAATGGTCGCGCACCGCATTTTCGACGAGGCGCGCGGCGTCGGGCGATGTCAGGCGATCCTTGGTCTGGCTCTGGAATTGCGGTTCGCGGATGAATACCGACAACATGATCTCGGCGCCGGTGACCACATCCTCGGCCTGGATGTCCTTGGCCTTCTTCTGCCCGACCAGCTCGCCGAAGGCGCGAAGGCCGCGGGTCAATGCGGTCCGAAGCCCCTGTTCGTGCGTCCCGCCGTCCGGGGTTGGGATCGTGTTGCAATAATAAGAGGCGTTGCCCTCGCCCCAGACGGGCCAGGCCACCGCCCACTCCACCGATCCCTGCTCGTTGGGAAAGTCATGCTTACCGGCGAAGAAATCGCTGGTCGCCGTTTCCTTCTCGCCGATCTGCTCACGAAGATGATCGGCGAGTCCGCCGGGGAACTGAAACACCGCTTCGGCGGGGGTCTCGTCCGAGATCAGATCCGGGTCGCATCGCCAGCGTATCTCGACCCCGGCGAAGAGATAGGCCTTTGACCTCGCCAGCCGGTAGAGCCGGGCCGGGCGGAACTTCGCATCGTCGCCGAATATCTCGGTGTCGGGCGTGAAAGTCGTCGTGGTGCCGCGGCGGTTGGGCGTCGACCCCAGCTTCTCCAGGGGAGAGGTCGGGAGACCACGGGCGAAGGTCTGGCGGAACAGCTCCCGGTTGCGGGCGACCTCGACCACCGTCTCGCTCGACAGCGCGTTCACGACGCTCACGCCGACGCCGTGAAGGCCGCCCGAGGTCGCATAGGCCTTGTTCGAGAATTTGCCCCCCGAATGGAGCATTGTCAGGATGACCTCGAGCGCCGACTTGCCGGGATATTTGGGATGCTCGTCGGTCGGGATGCCGCGGCCGTTGTCGGCGACGGTCAGGCGATTGCCGGCTTCCAGCGTGACCTCGATACGCGTCGCATGGCCGGCTACCGCTTCGTCCATGCTGTTGTCGAGCACTTCGGCGGCGAGGTGGTGGAGCGCCCTTTCATCGGTGCCGCCGACATACATTCCAGGCCTACGCCTGACCGGCTCGAGGCCTTCGAGCACCTCGATCGAATGGGCATCATAATCCTGAGGTTGGCGACCGGCGGAAACGAACAGATCTGACATGGATCAGCTATAGAAGGTCGCGACTCCCGATGCCAAGCCGCTTGCCGGTTTCATCCACACCCCTCGTGGTCCGGCTGCAATATTCAATTCTGGCCGAGGACACCCATCAGGCCTGTTCGGGCGCCGCGGCGGCGTCCTCGTAGATGCGATCGAGATAGGCGCTCGCCATTTCGTAATGCGCGCGGACCGCCGAAGCATGCGTTGCACGCTGCGCCAGCTCGAGCTCCGCCTCGGCTCTCTTTTCCAGATAATATACGTCGTCACCGGCCATGAATGCCCATCTCCCATCGGGTCAGCATGGCCGGTGGCTCCCGGCTGCTGCAATCGATCGGTTTAACGCGAAGCGTGTTTCAGCCGTTCCTGAAATCGCTCTGATCCAGATTAGTCGATCAGTGAATTCAGTGACTTAGCGGACTCTTGGCCCACCGAACGGAAGCGGTGGCGGGGGCCGGCGATCGCGCCTTGGAAGCTGCGCCTGGTAGGCGACTCCGCAATGGTCGACGCAATATGGAAATCCGGGATTTGCGGGCTTTCCGCAGAAATGGAAATCCGGCTCGCCGGGATGACCCATCGGCCATTTGCAGATCTTCTCGTTGAGATCGAGAAGGCTGGTCTTGTCGGCGACTTCCGGGCTGGGCTTGGCCGGGACCAGCCGACGCGGCGGGGCCGGCGGTATCGGCGCCTGCTGGTCGCTTGGACCCTGGCGAACGAAGCCGCCGGGGCCGATCGAGCGCACCTGCGGCTGCACCCTCTGAGGGGCTTGGGCGGGCCCGGCGGGAGCCGCCGGCTCCGGCGTCGAACGCCGCGGCTCCGGCCGGGGCTCGGGCGCAGGTTCGGCCGCCTGCGGCCGCGATTCCGTTGCCGGCTTCTCCTTGCTCTTGGCCTTGGGCGCGGGGTCGGCCCCTTCGGCCTCGTGCTCGTGCGGCTTAACCGGGGAAGGGCGGGACTGGAGGCCGAGGCGATGGGCTTTACCGATCACCGCGTTGCGGGATACGCCGCCCAGTTCATCGGCGATATGGCTCGCCGTCATGCCCTGCAGCCAAAGCGCCTTCAGGCGGTCGATCCTCTCGTCGGTCCACGACATCTGACTTCATCCTCAATACTTCACAGGCTTGCGGGTCACAGCGTCTGCGACTAGCGACCACCACAGTGACCAACAGAACCGCGAACGACCAGCCTTCGAATTGGGTTCGTACCGCCCCCGGCGTCCCCGTGATCAGGAACGTCAATTGGGCCGGCCTCGGAACCCTCTATGTGAAGGAGGTGAGGCGTTTCTTCAAGGTCCAGCTGCAGACGATCTGGGCGCCAGCCGTCACGACGCTCCTTTTCCTCGTCATCTTCACTGTGGCGCTCGGGCGGGAAGGCCGCTCCGTCGCGCTCGGCGGGAGCTTCATTCCCTTTGCCGATTTCCTGGCGCCGGGCCTGATCGTCATGGGGATGATCCAGAACAGCTTCGCCAATGCGAGTTTCTCGCTGCTGGTCGGAAAGATTCAGGGCACGATCGTCGATTATCTGATGCCGCCTTTGTCGGTCGGCGAGCTGATCGCCGGCCTGGTCGGAGCTTCCCTGACCCGCGCCTTGTTGGTGGGGCTGGCCGTCTGGCTCGCCATGCTGGCCTGGCCAGGTGTGGACGTCACCCCGACTCGTTTATGGGCGATCCTCTGGTTCGGCGTGATGGGCAGCCTGATGCTTGGCTTCCTTGGCCTCATCACGTCGATCTGGGCGGAGAAATTCGATCACGCAGCGGCGGTGACCAATTTCGTCATCGCGCCTTTGTCCTTGCTCTCCGGCACCTTCTATTCGATCGACACCCTGTCGCCTCTGTTCCGAGGCATCAGCCACTTCAATCCCTTCTTCTACATCATCTCGGGCTTTCGATACGGCTTCGTCGGCGAGGCGGATTCGCCGATATTGTTCGGCGCGCTTCTTTTGCTCGCCATCAATGTCATCCTTGGCGTGACCTGCTTCATCCTGTTGAGAATTGGCTGGAAAGTCCGTTCATAAAACTTGCGACAAATATGAACGGATTCTGTCAGGTCCGTTCAGCCCCGTAATATTCCCCGACGCGTAGAAGGTGCTTCTGCAATCGTGCAGCAGGAGTCGTCAAAATGCGTAAATTGCTCATTTCAGTCGCCGTCGCGACCGCCACTTTGGCCGCTGTTCCGGCTGCGGCTCAATACGGCCAGAATGACCGCCAGTGGAACGATCGCCGCGACGATCGCCGGGGCGACAACTTTCAGCGCGGACCCAGCCGTCAGGCGGTCAACCAGCTTCTCCGCCAGTTGAATGAGGTCGATGCCCGGATCGATCGCCAGATGCGCCGCGGCAACATCTCGCGACGTGAGGGCATCTCGCTCAACCGGCAGGCGAACCAGATCCGCAATCGCCTTCATCGCGCCAGCCGCAATGGTCTGAGCGGGCGCGAATTTGCGGAGCTGCGGGTCCAGGTCAATCGCCTGGAGCAGAATCTGCGCATGGAGCGCCGTGATCGCGACGGTCGTCGCTTCTAGCTCGAAGCCAAGTGACGGGCGCCGCCTCGATTGACGCGGCGCCCGCCATCTTCCTATAGCAATAAGTGAGAAGGCGGCCTGAAAGGGTCGCCTTTTTCACTTCAGGTCAAAGTCGAGGAGCCGTCATGGCCATTACGCCGCTCATGCCCGTTTATCCGCGTTCGCCCGTTCGGCCGGTTCGAGGGGAGGGTGTCTACCTCTATGGTGAGAATCAGGAGAAATATCTCGACTTCGCCAGCGGTATTGCCGTCAACCTTCTGGGCCACGGCCATCCCGTGTTGACCAAGGCGATCCAGGACCAGGCCGCGACCCTGATCCACGTATCCAACCTCTACGGATCGCCCCAGGGAGAGGCTTATTCGAAGCGGCTCGTCGACCTGACGTTCGCCGATACCGTCTTCCTGACCAATAGCGGCGCCGAAGCCGTGGAATGCGCGATCAAGACGGCCCGACGTTATCACCATCATCACGGCCATCCCGAAAAGCACGAGCTCATCACCTTCGCGAGCGCCTTCCACGGCCGCACGCTGGGAACGATCAGCGCCACCAATCAGGAGAAGCTCCGCGACGGCTTCGCGCCCTTGCTGCCGGGCTTCAAAGTCGTCGAGTTCGACAATCTCGAAGCCGTCGAGGCGGCGATCGGCCCCCACACGGCGGGCTTTCTGATCGAACCGATCCAGGGCGAGGGGGGCATCCGTCCGGCAAGCGAGGCCTTCATGAAGGGCCTCCGCCGGCTCGCCGACGAAAACGATCTGTTGCTGGTGCTGGACGAGGTCCAGTGCGGCTTCGGCCGCACGGGTCACCTCTTCGCTTATGAGCATTATGGGATAGAACCCGACATCCTCGCCGCCGCCAAGGGGATCGGCGGCGGTTTCCCGATGGGCGCCTGCCTCGCGACCGAAAAAGCGGCCGCCGGAATGGTCATCGGCACGCATGGCTCGACTTATGGCGGAAATCCGCTGGCCTGCGCCGCCGGCCAGGCGGTACTCGACGTCGTCGCCAACGAGGATTTTCTCGAGCATGTCCGGCGCATGGGCGACCGGCTTCGCGGCGCGCTCGAGCAGATGATCCCCAATCACGATCACCTGTTCGAAAGTGTCCGGGGCATGGGCCTGATGCTCGGCATCAAGATGAAGTCGGACAGCCGCGCCTTCGTCAATTATCTCCGCGAGCATGGGCTGCTCACCGTTGCCGCTGGCGACAATGTGATGCGCGTCCTGCCGCCTTTGATCATCGAAGAAGCCCACATCGCCGAATTCGTGGACCGGCTTTCGCGGGCGGCGCGGGACTATCAGGTGCCGCAGGCGGCCTAGAGCCGTCGCTCGAGCGAGGAATGCCGCTCGGATGCTGGCGCCCCGAACATTGCTGGCGTTTCGGAGATATTGAACAAGTCGGCGGCGTCGCCACATGTTCGTCATGGCTTCCGAACAAATGAACGAGGCGGTGGTAGCCGCCAATCTGGACGAGGCGGTCGGATTTTCGATCCCCTCGAGCAATGCGCGCGGCCGTCTCGTCCGCCTTGGGCCGGTGCTGGACGAGGTTCTGTCCGCTCACGATTATCCGGCACCGATCGCCCGGATCCTCTCCGAGGCGCTGACCCTGACGGCATTGCTCGGTGCAATGCTCAAGGATGTTGGCGGTCAGTTGACGCTCCAGGCCCAGACCGAGGAGGGAATTATCGATCTCCTGGTCTGCGATTATAAGGGTGGCGAGCTTCGGGGATACGTTCGGTTCGATTCGGCACGGCTCGCCGACGCGTCGACTTTGCCTTCTCTGTTCGCTCTGTTCGGCAAAGGCTATCTGGCGATCACTTTCGACCAGGCGGCGACCAATGAACGCTACCAGGGGATCGTCCCGCTCGAGGGGGCAAGCCTCGCCGAAGCGGCGCAGCATTATTTCAGCCAGTCCGAACAGATTCCGAGCCTCGTCCGACTGGCCGTCAACGATACCGGCCATGTCGCGGGCGGCATCCTGCTGCAGCATCTGCCCGAAGGCGAAGAGGGGCGCGATCGCCTCCACACCCGGCTCGACCATCCCGACTGGGAGCACGTGCGGGTCCTGGCCGAAACGATCCGCGGCAACGAATTGGTCGATCAGGCGCTTCCTCTCGAAACCCTTCTTTGGCGGCTGTTCCACGAGGAAGAGGAAGTCCGGGTCCAGACCCGTGTTCCCCTGAGCAAGGGATGCCGCTGCAGTTTCGATTATGTTCGGGACGTCATCGCGCGATTCGGGGCGGAAGAACGGGCGGATATGGTTGACGACGATGGCTTCATCAGCGTCGACTGCGAATTCTGCTCGCGGGTCTTTCCGATCAGAATCAGCGACTTGGATAGCTGAAACGCATTTCGCCGGCGGTTATCGATTCGTTGTCCGACTTGGATTATCATGGGCTTGCCGGGTATGCGGGGGCGATCTCGGCCACTTCGGGAGTGGCTTGGTCATGTCGATGCTGGGATTTTGTCGCGCGGCCGCAATCGGGACCACCATCCTGGTGGCGGCTCCCGCCTCCACTCAGAATGCGCCGGCTGGGAGCCCGTTCGATCGGCTGGAATCCGGGCTTTGGGAGCTGCGCTCGGCCGGCGGCGTCGGCCTCGGCCATATCTGCCTTGGCGATCGGCTGCTTCTCGCCCAACCGTACCATCGCGGCGCGGACTGCGCCCGTGAAGTCATTTCCGCCGACTCGCGGACGGCGACCATCCGATATAGTTGTCCGGGAATGGGGTTCGGCCGGACGACAATAAGGTTCGAAACGCGTCGGCTCGTCCAGATCGACAGCCAGGGCCTTGATCGAGGGACGCCTTTCGCGCTTCGCGCCCAAGCCCGTCGAACCGGCCCGTGTGACGCGCCGGCCAGGGCTGAACGCCAACCAACCCGCCGTTAAGTTCAAGTTTAGGGTCTCCGCGCTACAAGGAAGACGTGTCGGGATCCGGCACTTTTTCCTCCCTAGCAGGCATTCAGCCTGACCTGGGCCGCTTTGGCGATTGCTGGAGCGGCCCGTTCTTTTTTGCCGTCCCGCCGCTATATCGCGGCCATGAACGCCGCCGCGCCCATTGCCGTCGTCCTCCTTTCCGGAGGGATGGATTCGATGGTCGCGGCCGGCCTGGCGCGCGAAGCCGGGTTCCGCCTTCTCGCTTTGACCATCGATTATAACCAGCGTCACCGAATCGAACTGGAATCCGCGGCGAGGATCGCCGCTTACTTCAGGGCAGAACGGCACGTCGTCCTGCCGCTCGACCTGCGCCGCTTCGGCGGCTCGGCTTTGACCTCGGACCTGGCCGTGCCGAAGGCGTCAGAGCGCGATGACAGTGACATTCCGGTCACTTACGTTCCGGCCAGGAACACCATCTTCCTCTCGCTCTGCCTGGGCTGGGCAGAGGCGGCCGGTGCCCGCGACCTTTTCATCGGCGTCAACGCCCTCGATTATTCGGGCTATCCCGACTGCCGTCCCGAATTCATCCGGAGCTTCGAAAAGCTGGCCAATCTGGCGACCAAAGCGGGGGTGGAAGGCAATCGGTTTACGGTCCATGCGCCATTGCTCGAAATGACCAAGGCCGACATCGCCCGCGAGGCGCACCGACTGGCCCTCGATCCAGGGATGAGCTGGTCATGTTACGATCCTACGCCCGATCTTCGGCATTGCGGAATATGCGATTCCTGCCGCCTTCGGTCGCTCGGCTTCACCGAAGCCGGGCTGCCCGACCCGACGCTCTACGCGGCGCTCCCATGAGCTACGCCGTCAAGGAGATCTTCGTGACCCTGCAGGGCGAAGGCATGCAGTCGGGCCGCCGGGCCGTCTTCCTCCGTTTCGCCGGCTGCAATCTCTGGAGCGGCCGGGAGGAGGATCGCGCCGACGCCTTGTGCCGCTTTTGCGATACCGACTTCGTCGGCCTCGATGGTGCTCTCGGGGGTCGTTACGAGGCTGACGATTTGGCCGACCAAGTCGAGACTCTTTGGGGCGATGTTCCCAATCGACTGGTCGTCGTCACCGGTGGCGAGCCGTTGCTGCAACTGGATTCGAACTTGATCGACGCGCTTCATGATCGCGGCTTCAGCATCGCCGTTGAAACGAACGGTACGATCGCGGCGCCCGAAGGGATAGACTGGCTCTGCGTCAGTCCGAAAGGCCTAAGCCAGGTGGTCCAGCGCGCCGGGAACGAGCTGAAACTCGTCTGGCCGCAGACCGACGTGGATCCTCGCATTTTCTCCGGCTGGGCCTTCGATCATTTCCTCATCCAGCCGAAGGACTGCGCGGACCAGGAACAAGCGCTGGCGGCGGCGATCGACTTCGTCATGCTTAATCCAGGCTGGAGGCTCAGCCTGCAGTCCCACAAGGTGATTGGTCTGCCCTGAACGGAATCAGGGCCGCTGACAGGCCCGGCGTTCGCGGCGCGGCAGATTCTCGCAGAAGCGCAATAGTGTCGGCGGTGACATCCTGATCGGCGTGCGGGTGAACGCGTAGATATCGTAAGCCGCGACCAGGCTTCCGCGCAGTTCCCGCATTCTTGTCGAGGCGATCTGGTGGAGTTCGCCCTTGCGGCGCGCAAGTGCTTCCCGGGTAATCCTCGACGCGGTCTGGCAGAAGCCCAGCTGCGCCTGGAGGGTCGAGAAATTATTGTAGGTCTGGGTCGAATATTCGTCGAACATCCGTGGCCCGTTTCGTCCGTGAACCCGCCGGAAGTAGCCTTCGAGCGCCTGATAGGCGCTTGCGAGCTCCTTCGAATGGTGGGCGAGCAAGGCGTTGTAATTATCGACCGCTCTCAGCGAGGGCGAGAACTGGCATTGCAGGGCGGCGACGTTGAGACCGGACCGGAGGTTCCAGAGCAGGTGGGCGCGCGACTCGGCCGGAGTCGCGTCGGGCAGCGAGATTCCCACCAGCGGATCATTGGGTTCGATCGGCGCCGACGGGAAAACCGGATCGTACAGGAACAACTGGGCCTGAGCGGGCACCGCAAGCAGGCATGCCGCGGCGGCGGCAAGCAACCATCTTCCTTTCGCTGCAACGCGGTAACCCATTCGTGAAATCCTCCGCTTCATTCGTCAACAGTAACAACTGGTTGCCCACTGCCTATCCCATTGCGACTCGCCTGTCGCGCGACAAACACGCTTCATCGGGCAGGGTCGGTGAGCCAAAGGTAGACGGAAAGGTGGGATCAGGTACCGGTGCTGTTGCCCTGAACCGTGTTGCCGCCGGTATCGCCGCCTTTTGTTTCGCCCAGGACCGGCTCGTCGTTATCGGCGTCCGCAACGGCCGCCCCATTTCCAATGGCAATATTGCCTTCCGGCGCGGCTTCGTTCGCTGGCGGCAAGGGTGAGGCATTGGCCGCGGCCTCGAGCGCGCTGGCATCGTTCCCGATCCCGTCGAACATCACGTTCGAGTCGGTTTCCGTCGCCGCAAGGTTGTTGGCTTCGTCGCCACCGCCGCACGCCGCCAGGGCGATCACGGCCGAAAGGACGAAGGCGACATCAATAAAGGCGGAACGGCGCATATCGATCAGCTCCTTGCTTCGGAGGGGTCTTTATCGACGCTGCCGCTGTCGTCGGCAACCAGTCCGGTGCGGCCGGTCTTCCAGAAAAAGCGAAGGCCGCCGGTTTCCCGGCGGCCTTCCAAGATCGCGAACGATCGAGCGATCACATACCGTTGGTGGTCGTGTTCGTCTCGGTGGTCGTCGTCGTCGTGGTGGTGTTCATCGACATGTTGTCGGTGGTCATGTTCATGTCGGTCATGTTCAGGTCAGTCATGTTGGCGTCCATGCCCATGTCGGTCATGTTGGCGTCCATCGACATGTCATTGCCCAGGTCCGTCGCCGCGGTGTTGTTGACTTCGGTCTCGCCACCACAGGCCGCAACCATGAGGGCCGCACCGGCAACCATCGCAGAAGTGAGGATCTTACGCATTCAAAGGTCTCCCTAGATTGTTGATTTGGTCGGGTAGGCCCCTTTTTGTCCCAAATCGGGGTGCACACTTATACGGAAAGGTAGCGGCTCTCAAGCCGCCTTCTCACCCGCCGAGATTGAGAAGGAAGTCGTCGAGCCGCCGCCGCAGAGCCAGATCGAAGCGCGGCTGCAAGTCGATGAGACCCATTTCGGCAAGGCTGGTGACCGGAAATTCGGCGAGTCCGCATGGGACGATGCCCGAGAAGTGGGAAAGGTCCGGCCTCAGGTTGATCGCGAAGCCATGCATGGTGACCCAGCGCCTCACTCGAACGCCGATCGCGCCGACCTTCGCTTCCCGGCCGTGATGATCCACCCAGATACCGATTCGGTCGGGCGCGCGTCGCGCCGTCACTTCGAGCTCGGCGAGGGCATCGATCACCCACCCTTCAAGCGAATGGACGAAGCGGCGGACGTCGCGTCCTCGGCGGTCGAGATCGACAAGCACATAGACCACGCGCTGACCGGGGCCGTGATAGGTGTAACGGCCCCCTCGGCCTGCCTGGTAGACCGGAAAATCCTGCGGATTGAACAATTCGGCCGGATCGGCGCTGGTCCCGGCGGTGAACAAAGGTGGATGCTCGAGCAGCCAGACCAGTTCGGCCGCGTCGCCGCTTCTGATCGCGGCGGCGCGCGCTTCCATCTGTGCGAGCGCCTCGGGATAAGGGGTCAGCCCGGGGGATTCACGCCACTCCAGCGGGGACCCGGGGGGAATTTGCGCCGCGGTCGGCAATGCGCACGTTGCGTCAGTCATCGGCTGTGCGCATAACGGCTAAAGCCAGGGGAGGAAATGCGATGGCGAGTTTGTCGATCAGTCAGGCGTGGAACGAAACGGCCGCCTTCGTGAAGAGAGAAGCCGGATTGATCCTGCCGATCGCCTTGCTCCTTCTGGCCGTGCCCGCAGCGGCCATGCAGCTCCTGATGCCGGCTCCGCCGGCGCCGGGCGAGACTCCGGAGCTCGGTGCCTGGCTGCTCCTGATCCCGGTCGTCATGGTCGCAAGCATCGTCGGAACATTGGCCATTTCCTATCTGGCGCTTCGGCCGGGGACTTCGGTCGGCGAAGGACTCCAGGTGGGCCTCCGGCGCTTCCTGCCGGTCTTTCTCGCCTCGATCCTGATCGGCCTGGTCGCCTTGGCGGTCATGATCCCGCTCGCGATCATTTTCATGGGCGGCGCGATCGCCAGCGGCAATCCGAGCGCGGCCGGGGGATCACTGGCGCTCTTTGCGCTCGTGGCGATGGTCATCGCGCTCACCTTCTGGGTTCGGCTGATGCTGATGACACCGGTGGCGGCGGCGGAGGATGCCGGTCCCATCAATATCATCCGCCGCAGCTGGGTGCTGACGAAGGGCCACTTCTGGAAGCTGCTCGGCCTGGTCCTCCTGATGCTGGTGGTGGCGATGGTCGTCATCTTCGTGATCTCGGCACTGGTCGGTATCTTCGTTTTCATGCTGGCCGGTCCGCCTGATCCCGGCAGCACGTCGTTCATCCTGATGACGATCCTGTCAGCGCTCCTCTCCGCGGTGTTCAGCGCCGTCTTTGTCACCTTGCTGGCACGGGTCTATGCCCAGTTGTCGGGATCGGTGGGGACGCACGTCCCCGCCTGATCCGGGCAGGTCTTCAGCGACTAGGCGGGGACTGATCCATGAGCGGAATCTGCGGCGCGATGTCGCTCGGTAGAAGGCCGCTCAGCCGCGGATCGGGAAAGCTTTCGAAGGCGCGCTGATAGGCGACGAAGCCCGCCTTGAGGTAGGATGGCAATGCGGCAGGGTGGTCGAGCGTACAGGTGTTCACCCGCACCCGGCCGATGCCGCTTCGCCATGCCAGCTTAAGGGTCCGGGCAAACAGCCAGCGGCCATGGCCGCGCCCTGCCAGCTCCGGCACCAAACCGAGGAACCGGATCAGGCATTCGCCAGGCCTGGCGAAGTCGAGCTCGAGCATGCCCGCCTGGCCGATGCCCGGGTCGATCACCTCATGCACTTCCGCGACGTTGGCGAGCAGATTCGGATCGTCCATCTCCAGCCTGGAGAACCAAAGCCAGCGACCTCCGACCTTTCGGAACAAGGCGCGATAGGCGTCCGGGTCGACCTTCTCCCAATGTTCCAGACGAAGCGGCGATTCGGGAATTTCCGGAAAGGATGGCCGTTCGGTCATCTCGAGATAGGTGACGACGGCGCCGACATGGCCCCGGGGCAGTGACTGCAGCCCCATCTACGCCGCCCCCTCAGGGCCCCGTCGGGACAGGGAGACGGCGCAGCCCCAAAGCCGGTCGCTCACGACCAGGTCGCCAGCGGCGGCAGGCTCATCAGGATCGCGTCGACATTGCCGCCGGTTCTCAGCCCGAACAGGGTGCCGCGATCGTAGATCAGGTTGAACTCGGCATAACGGCCGCGATATTCCAGCTGGCGGCTTCGGTCTTCGGGGGTGAACGGCTGATCCATTCGCCGCCGGACGAGCCGCGGGAAAATGTCGAGGAAGGCTTCGCCGACGTCGCGGGTGAAAGCGAAATTCTCCTCGAACGACGCGCCTTCGCTTGGTGCGGCACATTCAAGATGATCGTAGAAGATCCCTCCGACGCCGCGATTGACGTTGCGGTGGGGAATGAAGAAATATTGCTCGGCCCAGCGAGAGAAACGGTCATAATAAGTCTGGTCGTGGGCAGCGCAGGCGGCGCGTAGCCGCGCATGGAATTCGGCCGTGTCCTGCTCATTGGGGATCGGCGGATTGAGATCGGCGCCGCCGCCGAACCACCGCTTGGTCGTGGTCAGGAATCGGGTGTTCATGTGGACGGCCGGGACATGGGGATTGGCCATGTGCGCGACCAGGCTGATACCGGTCGCGAAAAAGCGCGGATCGTCCGCGGCGCCGTGGATGGTTGAGGCGAATTCCGGGCTGAAGCGGCCGGCCACGGTCGAGACATTGACTCCGACCTTCTCGAAAATTCTGCCTTTCATCAGTCCGCGGACTCCGCCGCCGCCTGGCGTGCCGTCGGGATCGACCCGCGCCCAGGGCGAATACTCGAATCGGGCCTTGCTCCCGCCTTCGCCTTCGATCTTTTCGAACTCGGCGCAGATCCGGTCACGCAAGGATTCGAACCATGTCCTTGCGGCCTGTTGCTCGGCATCCATCTCGACCGCGGCCGAGATTTCCTCGGCCTGCTTCGGATCGGGCTCTGTCATCGGGGCCACCTCTTCGTCTGACGCAACGCTTCGGCAAGGCCGATGCCCGCGGCCACGGCGATATTCAAGGATCGGGTCCCCTCCACCTGCGGGATACTCACGCGAAGTGATGCAAGGTGGTGGGCTTCGGGCGGTGCGCCATGGCTCTCGGATCCGAGCAGCAAAGTGTCGTCAATCGCGAACGGGCTTTCGTCCAGTCGGGTCCCGCTTTGGGTGGTGAGGAGGACGAGGCGACCGGTTCGGCTTGCCACAAAGCTGTCCCAATCGGGATGGCGGCTGACGCTGGCAATCTCTGCATAATCCATGCCGGCGCGCTTCAGCGCCTTGTCGTTCCACGGAAACCCGCAGGGTTCGATGATATCGACCGGGACTCCGAGACAGGCGGCGAGGCGAATGATCGTCCCGACATTGCCGGCCTGGTCCGGCTGGTAGAGCGCGAGGCGCATGAGGCCTCATTGCGGGCAGCCGAGCGCGGAAGCAATCCGGCTTCCGCCGGGTTGACGCACCTCGCTCTGCCATTAGCGACGAAGCGACGCAGGGGTTCGGCAAAATGGCTGTTGGCAAATCGGCGCGGGCCCGGCTATCAGGCCCCGCGAGCCGCCGCCGGCCTTCGGGCCGGGGTCCCCCTGGCGGTGTCTTGCTTGTCCGTTTCAAAGATCGCTGAAGGGCATTATGGCGACGGTTGAACATACCGAAGGATCGGCCGCAGAGGCCAATGACGGCGTCCGCCGCCGCGACTTCATCAATATCGCCGCGGTGAGTGCGGCAGGGGTGGGTGGCGCGGCCTTGCTCTATCCGCTCATCAACCAGATGAATCCGTCCGCCGACGTGCTGGCATTGGCCTCGATCGACGTCGATATCTCGTCGATCCAGCCGGGCCAGGCCGTCAAGACGATCTGGCGCAAGCAGCCGATCTTCATCCGCAATCTGACTCCGCAGGAAATGGCGGCCGCCAATTCGGTGCCGACCGGCGATCTTCGCGACCCCCAGTCCCTTGCGGACCGGACCGCGGAGGGCAAACCCAACTGGCTGATCACCCTCGGCGTGTGCACCCATCTGGGCTGCGTGCCGCTCGGTGCGGCGGAAGGCGAGAATCGCGGCGAGTTCGGCGGCTATTTCTGCCCGTGTCACGGCTCGCACTACGACACGGCCGGTCGCATCCGCAAAGGCCCGGCGCCGCTCAATCTCGAAGTGCCGGAATATGTTTTCACGTCCGACACAGTCGTTCGAATCGGCTGAGGTAGAAAAAGATGAGCTTTCACTGGGCTGAAGAATATAAGCCGAAGCACCCGTTCATGCGCTGGCTCGACGACCGGCTGCCACTTCCGCGCCTGGTCCATGGTTCGGTCGGCGGCGGCTATCCGGTGCCCCGCAACCTCAATCATTTCTGGAACTTCGGCGTTCTCGCCGGTCTCGCTCTGGGCGTCCAGATCATCACCGGTATCGTCCTGGCGATGCATTTCGAGCCGTCGGGTGCTGGCGCCTTCAATTCGGTCGAGCACATCATGCGCGACGTGAACCAGGGC
>DAINCA010000029.1:11967-14606 GCA_036732645.1 Allosphingosinicella sp. | reverse complement strand
GTCACCTTCGCCACCTCGGCGGGGACCATCTCTTATGCGGGCGTCGTCATCGTCGGCGTCAATCTCATTGCCGAGCAGGAGCTGACGATGGGCGGGCTGATCGCCTGCTCGATCCTGGCCGGGCGGGCCATCGCCCCGCTCGCGCAGATCTCGCAATTGCTGTCGCGGATCACGTCCACCCGGACCGCCTACCGCCAGATCAACGAGATGATGGAAATGCCGCCCGAAGGCCCCGAGGGTGAGCCGCTCAGGCTTAACCGCCCCGAGGGGAGGATAGAGTTTCGCAATGTCGGCTTCCGCTATCCGGGCGCCGCCGAGCGCGCCCTCGACGGCCTCAGCTTCACCATCGCGCCGGGAGAGCATGTCGCTTTGCTCGGACGGGTCGGCTCCGGAAAGTCGACCATCGCCCGGCTCGTGCTCGGTCTCTACCCGCCCGAGGAAGGCGTCATCCTCATCGACGGCACCGACATCCGCCAGCTCGATCCCGCCAGTCTTCGCCGCCATGTCGGCGCGGCGATGCAGGAAAGCGTCCTTCTCACCGGATCGGTGCGCGAGAATATCGCGTTGGGCCGCGAAGGCATTGACGACGAAGAGCTCGTTCGAGCCGCCACTATCTCCGGTACCCACCAGTTCATGGGCCAGATCGCAAACGGCTATGATCTTCGCCTCGCCGATCGCGGCGAAGGCCTTTCCGGCGGCCAGCGTCAGTCGATCGCGATCGCCCGCGCCCTCGCGGGCCGGCCGGCGATCATGATCATGGACGAGCCATCAAGCGCGATGGACGCTCAGACCGAAGGCGGATTGATCCAGCGGCTCACTGACGAACTGAAGGAACGGACCCTGTTGCTCATCACCCATCGCCCGCCCTTGCTCCAGCTGGTCGACCGGATCATCCTCATGGACAAGGGCAAGGTCGTCGCCGACGGCCCGCGCGACCAAGTGCTGAAGCAGATCATGCGCCCGAAAGCGGCGGCGTAGGAATTGCGCGCCGTGTCCGAAACTCATCTCGAAGACCTGACCGATCGGCTCAAGCCGCGGACGGCGTCGAACCTTTTGCTCTGGTTCGTCATCGGCTTCGTCGTCATCTTCGTGATCTGGGCCGCCTTCGCCGAGCTCGAGCGGACGGTACGGGGCATGGGGCGGGTGATCCCGAGCTCCCAACTTCAGGTTGTCTCCAACATGGAAGGCGGGGTCGTCCAGGACATACTCGTTCGTCCCGGCCAGCAAGTCCGAGCCGGCGCTCCCTTGATCAGGCTAGACCCGACCCAGATGGGGTCCGAATTCGGAAGCGGCCAGGCCACCTTGTCGGCGTTGACGGTCAAGATCGCGCGCCTTCAGGCCGAGATCGAGGGACGAAGCCCGGTCTATCCCGCCGCCCCTGATCCAGCCACCGCCGATCAGATCAGGATCGAGCAGGCGCTTCACGCCTCGCGGATGGCGGATCTTTCCAGTCTGACTTCGGCAGCGGCGGCGCGCGCGGCTCAGGCTGAACGGTCGGTGGCGGAAGCGCAGGCCGCCTACCAGGCGCGGGTGACGGCTCGGGACTCGCGATTGTCCGAAGCCCGGATCCTTCGGCCGTTGGTCGAGCGTGGAATCGAACCTCGTCTCAGCCTCGCCCAGGCGGAGAGCGCCGCCGCGATCGCCGCAAGCGAGGCTCAGCAGGCCGCCGAAGCGATCTCTCGCGCCCGTGCTTCGGTTGCCGAGGCGCGTTCGGCCTTGGCCCAGATCAGGCAGGAATGGCGAGCCCAGGCGGCCAACGAGCTTGCCACTGCCCAGGCCGAGCTCGCCGCCCGCCGGCGCGCTCAGCCGGCACTGGCTGAACGCGTCGATCGGACCGTCATCCGGGCTCCACTCGCCGGCCGGATCAACCGGGTTCTCGTCACCACTCGAGGCGGCACCGCCCGGCCGGGCGAGCCTCTGGTCGAGATCGTCCCATCGGACGAAAGCCTGCTGGTCGAGGCACGCGTACGGCCCGACGACATCGCCTTCGTCAGCCTGGGCCAGGAATCTCGGGTGGCGATCACCGCTTATGACCGGGCCGTCTATGGCGCGCTCGACGGCCATGTCGTCGCCATCTCGCCAGATGCGGTCAGCGACGAGCGCACCGGGGAGACCTTCTATCTGGTCCGCGTTAGAACCGATGAGAATGCGCTCCTCGACCAGGGCGGCCGACGAATGCCGATCGGGCCGGGAATGGTCGCGGAGGTCAACATCCTCGGCGACACCCGGACCGTCCTTCAATATATTCTCAGTCCGATCACCAAGCTCAGCGAAACGGCGTTCCGGGAGCGATAGAGTCGGCTGTCATTTCGATCCGGGGCGGATCGCGATTAACGCGTGCCGGCGGTCTGAGCGACGCGCAGCGAACTCAGACAGGATCGCTGTCCCTCGCCGTCAGTTCGTCGCGGTCGAGCCACTCGAGCTCGTTCAGGGTCAGCGGCCGGCCATCGGAGGCCCGCACCGCCATGGTAGCGACCGGCCGCCGGCTCTTGCGGTCGACGAGCACCGGATTGCTCGGTTCGCCCGAAACCCAACGCTCTCCCCACTGGCGAAGCGCGATCAGCACCGGGACATTGTCGGTGACGATGCGGATGCGCGCGTGCCCGGAATCGATGAGTTCGCCGCCGAGTTCGCACACC
>DAINCA010000029.1:0-11957 GCA_036732645.1 Allosphingosinicella sp. | reverse complement strand
GCGATCAGGACGGGAAGCAGATCGCGGCCCTTCTCGGTCAGATGATAAGCGATCTTTCGCCGATCGGCCGGATCGGGTTCGCGCTTCAGGATTCCGTTTTCGACCAATCGGACAAGCCGGTTGGACAGGATGTTGCGGGCAATCCCCAAGGTGGACTGGAATTCCTCGAAATGGGCGAGGCCATTGAAGGCGCCACGCAGAATCAGGAAGGACCAGCGCTCGCCGACGGCCTCCAGTGCGGCCGGAAGGGCGCATTGTTCGAGGATGACCTTGCGATGCTCGGGGCGGATCACGGCGGTAGCGTACGTCTTTTTCGAAGGAAGTCACTTGTTCATTATCTGATGAGGATCAGGTTTGACAGGACGGCCGCCCCCACCATGCCGATTTGATCTGGATCAACGCGCATAGCTTTACCTCCTCCTTCGGCGGCGAGGCCGCAAAGCGGGCTTTCGGCTGCTACCCGGCGAGACGGAGCCGACCCAGATTCCGTTTTTAGGTTGCATGATTGCTGCGGCGCACCCCATCTGGGGGTGTGCTTCGGCAATATGAACTGGTCGAGAAGGTCAAAGGCTATGACCCGGACGCCGACGAGGCGCTGATCAATCGCGCCTATGTCTTTTCGATGAAGGCGCACGGATCCCAGACGAGGGCGTCAGGCGATCCTTATTACAGTCACCCGATCGAGGTTGCCGGAATCCTCACCGATCTTCGTCTCGACGACGAAACGATCGTTACTGCCATCCTCCACGATACGATCGAGGACACGCTGGCGACGACCGAGGAGATCAAGAAGCATTTCGGCAAGAACGTCGCCCGCCTGGTCGACGGAGTGACCAAGCTATCCAAGATCGAAGCGCAGAGCGAAAGCCAAAGGGCGGCCGAGAATCTGCGCAAGTTCCTGCTCGCCATGTCGGACGATATCAGGGTCCTTCTGGTGAAGCTGGCGGACCGGCTCCACAACATGCGCACGCTCCATTACATCAAGGACGAGAACAAACGGCGCCGAATCGCGCGCGAGACGATGGATATCTACGCCCCGCTCGCTGAGCGGATCGGCATGTACGAGTTCATGACCGAGATGCAGACCCTGGCGTTTCGCGAGCTTGAGCCCGACGCCTATGAATCGATCAACAAGCGCCTCGCCCAGCTCCACAAGGGCGGCGGCAGCGAGATGATCCAGCGCATCGGCCGCGGCATCAAGGCCCATCTCGAGGCCAATGGCATCGAGGCCGAGGTCGAAGGACGGGAGAAGCATCCTTATTCGATCTGGCGCAAGATGGCCGAGCGCCACGTCAGCTTCGAGCAATTGTCGGACGTGATGGCATTCCGGGCGATCGTCGGCACCGTCGAGGACTGCTACCGGACCTTGGGCCTGATCCACCAGCGCTGGCCGGTCGTTCCAGGCCGGTTCAAGGATTTCATCTCGACCCCGAAGCGCAACGGCTATCGGTCGCTTCACACGACCATCATCCATGACGAGCAGATGCGGATCGAGATCCAGATCCGGACCGAGGAGATGCACGCCCAGGCCGAGCACGGGCTCGCCGCCCACTGGGCCTACAAGGAAGGCAAGATCGCCGCCCGGACCAAGCATCCGTGGATCAGCGACCTCGTGGAGATCCTCGAACATGCGGCCACCGCCGAGGAGCTTCTCGAGCATACCCGAATGGCGATGTATCAGGACCGGATCTTCGCCTTCACGCCGAAGGGCGAATTGATCCAGCTGCCAAAGGGCGCAACGCCGGTCGATTTCGCTTATGCCGTGCACACCGATCTCGGCGACCAGACGGTCGGCGCCAAGATCAACGGCCGGGTGATGCCGCTTCGGACGCCACTCGACAATGGCGACCAGGTCGAGATCCTGGTTTCCAAGGCGCAGCACCCGCAACCCGCCTGGCTGAGCTACGTCGTCACCGGCAAGGCGCGGGCGAAGATCCGGCGCTGGGTCAAATCCAAGGAGCGCGAAGAGACGATCGCGTTGGGCCGCAAGATCTTCAACGAGATCGTCGAGCGGCTCCCGGCGCCGTTGGGCTGGGAAGCGATGGCCGAGGCGCTTCGGCGCCTGAATCTGCACGACGACGACGCCTTGATGGAGGCGATCGCCCTGAAGCGGATCGACGACGTCGCGGTGATGGAAGCCCTGGTCCCGGGCTCGACGACCAAGGCCGGCGTGAAGCCGCCGCCGCAACGCACCGCCATCTCGATCAAGGGCCTCACCCCCGGCGTCGCATTCCAGCTGGCCGAATGCTGCCACCCGATCCCCGGCGACCGGATCGTCGGGCTGAGGCGGGAGGGCGAGGGAATCGAGGTCCACATGATCGGTTGCGAGAGCCTGGCGACCGGGATCGACGCCGACTGGGTCGATCTGGCCTGGGGCGACGAAACCGACGGCGGCACCGCCCGTCTCGCGATCGTGATCAAGAACCAGCCGGGATCGCTCGCGGTCATCGCCGGGATCCTCGGCACGCATGGCGCCAATATCGTCAGCATGGACCAGACCGCGCGCGACGGCTCGTTCCACACCTTTCACCTCGATATCGAGGTTCACGACGTACAGCATCTGATGCGGATCATCGCCGCCCTTCGCGCCACCGACGTCGTGTCGACGGCCGAACGCCTTTAATCCTCACCTTCGCTGTCGTCGGTCCTTTTGCGGCGACGGACGCGCGTGATAGACGTTGGCCATGACCAGCCCCAGCGACATGACCTACGGCCAGTATCTGGCCCTCGAACGCCTGCTTTCGGCCCAGCACCCGATCTCCGAACATCATGACGAGATGCTCTTCATCGTCATTCACCAGACCAAGGAATTATGGCTGAAGCAGACCATTCTCGAGCTTCGCCAGGCGATCGAGATGATCCGTTCCGACCGGCTGATCGAGGTCCACAAGATCCTGTCGCGTGTGTCGCGGATCCAGGCGGTGTTGACGCTGAGCTGGGACGTCCTCGCAACCCTCACCCCGACCGATTACGTCCAGTTCCGCGACGTGCTTGGAAGTTCGAGCGGGTTTCAATCCGGCCAGTTCCGGCTGATCGAGTTCCTCCTTGGCCTCAAGGGTGACGGTCATCTGCGCTTACATCCCGAGGGATCGGAGCCCCATCGCCAATTATCCGAGGCGCTCCACCAGCCGAGCTTGTGGGACGAGGCGAACGCGGCTTTGGCAAGAGCCGGCTTCGATCTGCCGAAGGTCGCGCTCGATCGCGACTGGAGCCAGCCTTATTCACCAAACGAAGCGGTCGAGGCGGCGTGGGCCGAAGTCTATCGCGACACGCCCCGTTACTGGCCACTTTACCAGCTCGCCGAGAAACTGGTCGACCTCGACGATTCGATGGCCACCTGGCGCCACAAGCATGTCGTGACTGTGGAAAGGATCATCGGCCTTAAGCGTGGCACCGGCGGCACGGCCGGTGTTCCCTATTTGCAGTCGACCGTCGGCAAGCGGGCCTTCCCCGAATTATGGTCGCTTCGCACCCGCCTGTGAGCTTGCGAGCGGGTCGTCACCCACCCGGCCTTGAGCTTTGCGGCGTATAGCGCTCAGTTCATGACGAAACTTTTCGTTGGAGAATGCAAACGTGCCTGCGTCCCGAGTCCACCTGATCGCCGCGGCCCGGCCTAATTTCATGAAGGTAGCGCCGCTGTGGCACGCGCTTGCCGCAACTGGCGGATTCGAACCCGTATTGGTCCATACCGGTCAGCATTACGACGCCAACATGTCCGACGACATATTGCGGGACCTCAAGCTGCAGCCGCCGGTACATCAGCTGGGGGTGGGCTCCGGTAGCCATGCCGAACAGACCGCCGGGGTAATGATCGCCTATGAGAAAGTGGCGCTGCAGGATCGGCCCGACTGGCTGGTCGTTGTCGGCGACGTCAACTCGACCGTCGCCGGAGCGATGGTCGGCACCAAGCTCGGCATCCCGGTGATTCATCTCGAAGCCGGCCTTCGAAGCCGCGACCGAACGATGCCCGAGGAGGTCAACCGCCTCGTCACGGACGTCATCGCCGACGTTCTCTGGACGCCGTCGCCCGATGCGGACGAGAATCTGCTCGCCGAAGGCGTTCCGGCCGAGCGGATCACCCGGGTCGGCAACATCATGCTCGACAGCTTCGAGCTGGTGCGGCCTCAGATCGAGGCGGCGGCGATGGCGCGCGAGCTCGGCCTTCAGCCGGGTGGCTATGGCGTCGTCACCCTTCACCGTCCCTCCAATGTCGACGATAGCGGCAAGCTGGCGGAACTGGTCGACGCCCTGGTCGCGGTCCAAGAGCGCCTGCCTCTGGTCTTCGCGGTCCATCCCCGGACCGCCGCGCGGTTGACGGAATTCGGCCTTCGCAGCCGGCTGGAAGCGAGCGGAGTCCGGCTGATCGATCCGGTGCCCTATGTCCGCTTCATGAGCCTCGTCGTCGACAGCGCGGCGGCGATCACCGACAGCGGCGGTATCCAGGAAGAGACGACCTATCTCGGGATCCCCTGCCTGACGCTGCGCGAGAATACCGAGCGACCGATCACCGTCGATGAGGGCACCAACCGTCTTGTCCGCGCCGGGGGCCTGACTGAGGCGCTTGCCGCCGCGATCGCCGACAAGGGCGAGCGGGCCCGGCCGGAAATGTGGGACGGCAAGGCCGCCGGGCGCTGCGTCGAGGACCTGCAACGTCGGTGCGGCGCCCGACCAGGTCAGAGCGTCGCTGCCTGACGATTGGTTCAGCGCCGCGGGGCGTGATCGTCATCGGTGCGGCTGACGCCGTCGACTGCCGAACCCGGGGCAGCGTCAATTGTCGCTCTCAAGCCCCATGCATGCGACAGCGCCTCTGCTAACCCCGTATGAAGTCCTGGTGGGTCAGCACTGCCCGCAGCGACGCTGGCGAACCGGTGTTCCCTATCTGCAACAGACTGTCGGCAAGCGGGCGTTCCCGGAATGATGGTCGCTTCGCACCCGCCTGTGATCCTCAGGTTCTGGCTCCGTTGCGAGGCCTTCCGCAAGTAGGTACGCAGGGACTATGCCGACGCCGCCTTCCGACGATGCAGCATCAGCCCTTTGTGTCGCCTGCGGAATGTGCTGCAGCGGCGCTTTGTTCGACCGCGCTCGAGCCCAGCCCGAGGAGATCGAACGAATGAAGGATCATGGCCTAAGCGTCTTCGCCGACAGCAAGGCCGATAGGTTCCGGTTGCCCTGTCCGATGCTTGGTGGAACCGCCTGCACGATCTACGGAGAACGCTTCAGCGTGTGCAGGACGTTCGAATGCAAATTAATGACGGCGGCGAAAGCAGGGATAATAAGCCTCGAAGTGGCCCAAGCGAAGGTCGTCAAAGCGAAGGAGATGATCGGGCGAGTTTCGGCCGCCGATCCGAAGATGGGCCAGGCCGACGCTCGCCACCGACGATTCCGGGAAGGTCCCCCGACCGGCGACGTGGAGCACGGACGGGCATTCCTGGAGCTGCTTGCGCTTGACCAGTTCCTGGATCGGCATTTCCGGAACAAACCGGTCAGTCGCGGCTTCGAGGAGCTTTCCCAAAAGTGACGGCGATCGCCGGCTACTGGTCGGCCGCAGGAAGCCCCACGGTTGACGCATGCGCCGCAATTCTGAGGGCTCAGCAGCCATTCGGACCGCATCACAGGACCCAGAACGATCTGCCGTCGATCAGCATGGGTCGAAACCTGTTCAGGCTGCTGCCCGAAGACCGTCTCGATTCCGGCCCGATCATCGGCGCCGGTGGCCGCTTGCACCTGGTTGCGGACATTCGCCTCGACGATCGGCATGCGCTCGGTCGCGCCCTCGGACTGGACGCGAGGGATCATTGCGACGCCAGCCTTGCCATGGCCGCGTTCGAGCGGTGGAGCGACGGCGCTCTGGATCGGCTGTATGGCGATTTTGCTTTGTCGTTGTGGGACGCGGAGCGGCGACGGCTCCTCCTCGCTCGCGATCCTACGGGACAGAAGCCCCTTCATTATTGTCGCGGCAGCGGCGTCTTCGCCTTTGCGTCGATGCCGCAAGGACTTCACGCCTTGTCGACCTTCGAGCGACTGGTCGATCCCGATGCCGTCGCGGACTTCCTGGGCGTGCTTCCCGAATCCGATGGCCGGAGCTTTTTTGTGGGTATCGACAAGGTCCCCGCGGGTCACGTCGTAGACATCGGCATAAGCCATTTCTCGGTACGGCGCTGGTGGCAACCTTTGATGGATCCGATCGCAGGCGGATCGCCCCAGCTACATGTGGAGGCACTGCGCGATGCGCTCGACCACGCTGTTGAGGCTCGGCTTCGCGGCAGCCGAGAGCGAGTCGCATCTCACCTCAGCGCCGGATTGGACAGCGCGGCGGTCACAGCGACGGCGGCCCGACTGACAAGAGACGAAGCAGGTCGGGTCGTCGCCTATACCGCGGTTCCCCGCCACGGAGATATCGGCGACGCAATGGGGGGTCTTCCCGATGAGGGCCCGCTCGCTGCCCAAGCCGCTTCTCTCTATCCCAATATCGAACATGTTCGGGTGACTGGATCAGACCGGCCACTGATGGCGGGCCTGAAGCATAACGGCCGGTTTTACGAGCGGCCCATGCTGAACGTCGCCAACATGAACTGGGTAGAAGCGATCCAGGATGATGCGCGCGATCGCGGCCTGAAAGTTCTTCTCACCGGTGCATCCGGCAATCTGACGCTGAGCTACGATGGGCTGCATGCCCTTCCGGAAATGCTCGCCCGCGGCCACTGGCTTAGTCTCCTCATCCAATCGCTTGCGCTCCATCGAAGCGGCAGTCGCTGGGGAAGTCTTGGTGCTCGAACTTTCGGTCCGTTCCTTCCCAAACCCTTATGGCGTCGACTGAGGGAATGGCGGATGGGCGCCGGCTCCTCACACATGCCGCTCCTCCGCGAAAATGTTCTTGCCGAACTCGTTCAACGCGCGGCTGATCGCGGCACCAGCTTGGAGGACGTGCCAGCTTCCGACTCGATTCGGGCGAGGCTCAATGCGCTGGCAGGGCTAGATCCGGGGAATTACCAGAAGGGCACGTTGGCGGGGTGGGGCCTCGACGTGCGCGATCCGACGGCAGACAGAGCCCTCCTTGAACTATGTCTTCGCATTCCGGTCGAGGCGTGGATCGAAGGTGGCCGGCCACGCGGACTGGCCCGGATTGCGTTTTCGGACCGGTTGCCGGAGGCGATTGTCAACGAAAGGCGAAAGGGATTGCAGGCCGCCGACTGGCACTTGGCTTTCGACCGGGACCTGCCGGACATCAGTGCGGAGCTGGAGCGCATCGCCGATTGTCCCGACGCAGCCAAACTACTCGATATCGATCGCATGCGGGCATTACTGATCGAATGGCCTAAAGCCGACGCTCGAGCGCGACGATCCTATCACATTTACCGCCAAGGGCTGCTTCGCGCCATCGCGGCCGGCCATTTCATTCGCAGTGCAAGCCTTACCCCAGTTGACCCTGCAGAATATTCGCCGCCGCTCGCGGCATCGACGCGACCAGTAAGTGCAGCCAAATAGTTCAGGACTTCGTGCCGGGGCCGTCGTCGATGGCGTTGGTGAACCCCACCTCTGCCATTCCCGCGCGCATGCGGCTCACTGTGGGAGCAACCCAGGGCGTCCGGGATTTCATTTGCGTCTCGACGAGTACAGGAGTTTTTTCGGTGCCGTGCATGGTATGCCCCTATCTATATGCCTGCCGATTAGTTCGGTGGCGAAGTCGATGTCAAATAGCTCAAGCAGTCTCGGCGGCGAATTCGCAACCACCTCGATGCCGTGTCACAATATGAAGTCGCCGGCCGTGATCGGATCGGGGCTCGGGATGACGAGGACGATCTCGATGTCGGAGACGCCGTCGCCGTCGGTATCGCCCTGGACCAGCCAGATTGGGCCGCCCAGTGAGATGTTCTCGAAGCGAAGTTGCCCCGCGCCCGCGGCCCCGCCGCCCGTAAAGGCGGCGCTGCCGATAAAGCTGAACGCCTGATCGCCGGCGACGCCGGAATTGGCGTCGATCACCGACAGATCGATCAGGTCACCCGCCAGGAAGTCCTGAATGCCGTCTCGCTCGGTCGAGTTGGAGTCGCCGGTCGAGCGATAGACGAACGTGTCGTTGCCGGCACCACCAGTCAGCGTGTCCCCACGGAGCCCACCGTAAATCATGTCGTCGCCGGCGCCGCCGGTGAGGACGTCGTTGCCCGCGCCGCCAAACAAGCGAAACTTGCCGTTGGTCTCGTTGCTGCCATTGAAGATCATCTGCTCAGTCGACGTCAGGTTGAGGCCCCAGACGGCCAGCGTCTCTCCGGCAGCGACGTTCAGATCATGGGTCGTAACGTTGTAGCCAAAGCCGGCGGCCGGAAGGCCGTAAAACGGATCGCTTCCCGAGATCAGGGTGATGGTGTCGATCCCCGTCATCGTGTCGTCTTCGAAGACCAGATTGTAACTCCCCCGCAGGCCGAGCTGGTCCTGGGCGCCGCCATTGCCGACGACCCGGTCGGTGACGCTGAACCGGCCGTCGCCGAAGAAGAAGAAGTCGTTGCCATGGCCGCCGATGAGATGTTCGGAGCCGAAGCCGCCGAAGAAGGTGAAGTGGCCGTCGGTCTCCGCCGAGCCATCGAAGAAGACGTCCTCGCCAGCCTGCAGACCTGCGAACCAGACCTTCAGCCGCTCGCCGGCATCGACCGCAGCGTCGGTCATCGTCAGGCTGTAATCATAAAGGTTGGTGCCAGGATCGCCGAAGCTCGTCACTGAACCGGAGAGCAAGGAGATCACTTCGACGTTCTGGAGATGCGCGGCAAGGACCGTCGCCGTGACGTTCCCCTGGAGGATCACCTGGTCATTCGCCCCGTCGCCGCCGTCAAGATCATCGCCGGCCGACAGGGCCCCGCCCATGTAGAAACCGTCATTGCCGCCGAGACCGGACGCCTGATCCTGGCCGCCATCGCTGAGATCGAAAATATCGCCAAGTGGTGTTCCAATCAGGATGTCGTCGCCGGCAGTGCCGTCGATAATCCCATCTTCGACCACATTCTGGCTGAGGACGACCGTGCCGGTCGAATAAGCCGTCGTGCCGCCCGTGGAGCCGGGCCCTGAAATGTCGACGGTTTGACCAAAAGTGATCCCGAAGCCGAGCGAATTGTCGATCAGGTGAACCGTCAAAGTCGGCGCGGCGCCATTGAAATCGGGCGCCGGATTGAAGCGAATATTGGTCCCCGAGCCGATCAGCAGCGCGGACGCCGTCGACCGCGAACCGATATCCACCCAAGTGGAGGTGTTGCTGTTGAAATATTGCCACTGGCCGGTTGCAACGCTCGATCCGTTGGCGACGACGGCGATCCCTCCAAACGAACCCGCTGAAGAGCCGCCCGGATTCGCCAGGCTGAACTGGGCGTCCGCGGCATCCGAATATTGACCAGCGAAAAGGCTCGAAACCGACTGCCCCGAGGTGGGGTCGTCCTCGACGATCGAGGCGGCCTCCTCGGTGCCATCTCCGATCACCAGCGGGGCATCGTTGATCGCGGTGACGTCGACCGCGACCGAGTCGCTGTCCTGCTCGGACGAGCCGTCGCCAGTCGTACCGGGATCGCCACCCGTATTGCCTAGGTCGTTGGTAGTGATGGTGAGCGTGCGATCGCCGTTATAATTGGCGCCCGGCGTGTAGACGAGGCCGTCAAGGGCAGTGTTGATCGCCGCCGCCGTGCCGCTGAACGTCATCGTCGAATCGCCGGTGCCGTCGCCAACGCTGAAGGTGAGGCCAGTGGTGGTCGAGAGGGTCAGCCCACCCGTTTGGATCAACAGGGTGACCGACAGATTGCCGGCGCCGGCGTCGATGTCGGAGACCGAAATGAGGTTCGAATTGGCGGCGCTGAAGGTGAGCGTTCCATCCTCATTGAACATCTGGACGCCCGGCACAGCGTTGACAGGCGCGTCGTTGATTGCGTTGACGTCCAAGGTCACCGTATTCGGCGTTTGGTCGGTGTCGACGCCGCCATCGGCGGTGCCGCCATCGTCGCGCACCTGGAAGGTGAAGGTGGCGTAGCCGAGGCCGTTTTCGTCGGGGTCCGGCTGATACGTCAGCTTGCCGGCTTCGAGGTCGCTGGTACTGACGAAGGTGCCGGCGACGGTGATGGCGATTCCGTCCAGATAAAGATCGCCGCTGTTGGGGAGAGTCGTCAGCACGATTCCGGCAATGTCATTGCCGTCGACGTCGCTGAACCCGAAGCTCGACGAATCGAAGCCGGTGGCTCCGTCTTCGTTGAGGGTGACGGTGAAGTCCGTGCCCACCGGCTCGTCATTGACCGCCACGACGGTGACGGTGGAGTTGATCACCAAAGTGTCGGCGCCACCGTTGGCGACGCCGTCGCCGTCGACGAGCGTCACTGTGATGTCGCGCTCTCCGGGAGTCACATTGTCGATGCCTGGATTGAAATAATAAAGTTGGCGCAGGAAGGCCTGGACCGAGGCCGGAGTCGCGCCCGCATCGAGCGCGATGACGACATCGGCATCATCCCCCGTCGTGACCGTGCCGATGCTGGTCACCTGGCCGGGATTGAAGGCGGTCCTGACTCCCGCGACGAAGCGGACGAGATTGTCCTCGATCGTAATGGGGTTCGCGATCTGGATTCGAAGGGTACCGCCGCTGAAATCGCCCGAGTCGATATCGCCTATCGTCATGTTCGCGCCGACATCGATGAGAACGTCGTGCGTCCCTTCGGCCAGTGTAGCATTGTCGCCCTCGAGATTGGTCGAGGTCGGAGCGTCGTTGACCGGGAGGACGAACTGGCTGAGGACGACCGAGCCCGCCGAATATTGCGAGCCCGGCCCGAAGGTGGGTGGGGCCGGATTGAGATCGACGATGCCGCCGTCGATGATCGCGGCGCCGCCGCTCTCGATCAGGCGGGCAGTGAGAGTCGGCGCGGCGCCGAAGAAGTCCTGGGCCGGGTTGAAGCGGATCAGGGTAGCGGCGTTCAAGGTCTTGGCCGCGTCGGTGCTGGCGAAGCCGATATTCTGCCAGGAATCGCCGTCCCAATATTGCCAAAAGCCGGTCGCGCCGATGTTGGCGGTGACGGCAATGCCGCTGAATGCGTCGGCTGAGGAACCCGTCGGGTTCGTGCCGGAGACCTGGGCGTCGAGCGCATCGGAATATTGACCGGCCAGCAAGCTTGACACGGTCTGGCCGGCGCTCGGCTGATCCTCGAAGATCGTCGCGACGGCCTCGGTGCCGTCACCGACGACCGTCGGAGCATCGTTGACCGCCGCGATCACGATCGCGAGCTGATCAATATCCTGTTCGGTGGTGCCCGTCCCGGTCAGCCCCGGATCGTTGCCATTATTGCCGAGATCGTTGGTGACGATCGTCAGCACCGCCGCGCCGTTATAATGGCCGGTCGGCGTGAAGGTCACCCCGTCCGCGGCGGCGAAGGTGGCATTGATCTGGGCCTGGGTGGCCGTGATGATGATGATGTCGGTACCGTTGCCGCTGACGTCGGCGAGTTCGACTCCGCCGCCGACATTGGTCAAAACCGCGAGGGTCCCGTGGGTCACATTGAGGGTGACCTGGATGTCCTGGCTGGTCGAATTGGCATCGGCGTCGGCAACGACGAGGCCATTAATGGCGATCGCCATATCCTCGGTCGCGTTGACGGTCGCGCCGACCACGTTGAGCGGCGCGTCGTTTATCCCGGTGACGGTGACGGTGGCGCTGATCTCGTCCGAATAGAGCAGTCCGTCGAACACCGAGGCGGATACCGTCCGCGTCAACTTGGAACCGTCGTCGGTGGGATTGTCGCCCGTGGTCGAGAAAGCGACGAGCTGAAGCGCCGCGGCATATTCAGCCACGGTCGCCGCGCCGGTGAGGGTCATGACGCCGGTGGTCGCGTTATAGCTATAAGCGATCCCCGATCCGGCGATGGTGCCGCTTTGGGCGGCGTTGATCGTCAGACTGTCCTGGCTGAGGGTGTGGCCGACATTCGTGCTCGTCTCGCGCAGGAAATTGT
>DAINCA010000028.1:0-14630 GCA_036732645.1 Allosphingosinicella sp. | reverse complement strand
AGGAATGAGCGATGAAGCGCACCTTCCAGCCGAGCAATCTCGTGCGCAAGCGCCGGCACGGCTTCCGGGCCCGGATGGCGACCGTCGGTGGCCGCAAGGTCATTGCCGCCCGCCGGAGCCGCGGCCGCAAGAAGCTGTCGGCCTAACAGCGCCCCCGATCGTCAAGCTGACTCGCCGCGCGGATTTCCTGGCCGCGAACGGCGGCCGACGTGCGCCGATGGCTGGGTTCGTGCTGCTCGTCCGACGTCGCGACGACGGCGATTCCACGCTTCGCCTCGGCCTCACCGTTTCCAAGAAGGTCGGCAATGCGGTCGTCCGCAATCGGATGAAAAGGCGATTTCGTGAGCTCGCACGGTTGGTGCTCCCCGAAGCGGGGATTGCCGGCGCCGATCATGTCCTGATCGGCCGCGCTGGCGGCGTTGAGCGTTCGTTCGTTCAGCTGGAAACGGAACTTCGACAGGCGCTGCACAGAATTCGCAGCAAGGTCGATCGGGGCAGTGATGATTCGGCAAAGAGGCCGTCAGCTGGGGCTTCGGCTCCCACTGCAAGCAGCGACTGATGGTCGCCAAACTTCTCATCCTCATCGCGCGCGGCTGGCAGATCGGGCCTTCGCGAGTGCTGCCGCCGAGCTGCCGCTACAATCCCAGCTGCTCGGCCTATGCAATCACGGCCTTGACCCGCTATGGGGCGCTGCGCGGGAGTTGGCTGGCCGCAAAGCGCCTGCTCCGTTGCCACCCCTGGGGGGGCTCCGGCGACGACCCGGTACCATGAGGGCCGGCACCAAAAGGGGAATTAGGTGAACGACCACAAGAACATGATCCTGGCGATTGCCTTGTCGGCGATCGTGCTGCTGGGATGGGGTTTCATCACCGAGACCTATTTCCCGACAGCGAACCCGCCGACGACGAAGATCGAGGACGGCCGCCAGGTTCCCCTTCCCCAGCCAAAGGCCGACCCGGCCGCGGATTCCGCGCGCGCGATGCGCGATCGCAACGTCGTGCTGGCCGAGACTCCGCGGTTGCGGATCGAAACGCCGCGCCTCAGCGGCTCGATCAATCTCAGGGGTGCGCGAATCGACGATCTCCTGCTGACGACCCATCGCGAGGGCCTCAATCGCAATTCACCGCCGGTCCGCTTGTTCTCGCCGGCCGGCTCGCCCGGCGCCTATTTCGGAAGCTTCGGCTGGTCCGGCGACGGGCTCGCCGCCCCGGGCCCCGATACCGTCTGGCAGTCGAGCGGCGGCCGTCTTACTCCGGCAACCCCTGTCACGTTGAGCTGGAACAACAATCAGGGACAGATTTTCCAGATTCTTCTGTCGGTCGACGAAGGTTACATGTTCACGGCCGAACAGAGGATTCTCAATCGAGGCGCCGGTCCGATCGCCGCCCAGCCCTTCGCCCTGGTCAGCCGCTCGGGCCCCTCACCCGATCCCGACAGCTGGACCATGCACGTGGGCCCCGTAGGTGTCTTCGACGGCGCCGCCGAATATGGCTCGAATTGGGAAGACGTGAGCGAAGCGGGTGCTCAGACGTTCAACAGCACCGGCGGCTGGCTAGGCTTCACTGACAAATACTGGCTCGCGGCCGTTATTCCCGATCAAGGCCGGGCGATCGATGCCGCGTTTCGCCACAACAATGCGACCAACAGCTTCCAGGCAGACTTCACGGTTGCGCCATCGATCGTGCAGCCGGGGCGCGGCCTTCGCACGACGTCGCGACTGTTCGCCGGCGCGAAGGAAGTTCAGCTGCTCGAAAACTATACCGACGATCTCGGCATCGCCCGCTTGGACAAGGCGATCGACTGGGGCTGGTTCGAATGGTTCATGAAGCCGATTTTCTCGCTCCTGAACTGGCTCTTTGCCCAGATCGGCAATTTCGGCGTGGCGATCATCTGCCTGACGCTGATCGTCCGATTGCTCCTGTTTCCGATCGCCCAGAAGCAATTTGCCTCGATGGCGGCGATGCGCGTCGTCCAGCCCAAGCAGAAGGCCCTTCAGGAGCGCTTCAAGGACGACAAGGTCCGGATGCAGCAGGAGATCATGAAGCTGTACAAGGAGGAGAAGGTAAACCCGATGGCGGGCTGCCTTCCTATCCTCCTCCAGATTCCGATCTTCTACGCCCTCTACAAAGTGCTCCTGCTCGCCGTCGAAATGCGGCACGAGCCGTTCGCCTTGTGGATCAGGGATCTCTCCTCTCCTGATCCTCTCACCCCGATCAATCTGTTCGGCTATCTCGACTTCACTCCGCCGGCCTTCATCGCGATCGGCATCCTGCCTATCCTGCTCGGAGTGACGATGTGGCTGCAGATGCGGCTGAACCCGCAACCGATGGATCCCATCCAGAAGCAGGTGTTCGGGCTGATGCCGTGGGTGCTGATGGTCATCATGGCACCCTTCGCCGCCGGGCTTCAGCTCTATTGGGTTACCAACAACATCATCTCGATGGCCCAGCAAAAGCTTCTCTACGCGCGCCATCCGGTGCTGAAGCAGCAGGGCGATTCAGCGGCAGCGGCAAGCCCGCCGTCTTCGCCGACGCCTCCTCCTCCTCCGCCAGCAGCCGGGCGGCCGAAGAAATCGCGGGCAAGGTGAGCGACGGCGAAGACGATCAGGCGGAGTTGGCCCGGAAGCTGTTTTCGGGGCCGGTCACCTTTCTCAAATCGGCGCCACAGCTCAAGTTCCTGCCGGAGCCGACGTTTCCCGAAATTGCTTTCGCTGGACGCTCCAACGTCGGCAAATCCTCCTTGCTCAACCGCCTGACCAACCGGAGCGGCCTAGCGCGGACTTCGAACACGCCCGGCCGGACTCAGGAGCTGAATATTTTCGAGGTGGGCGACCCGGTGCGCTTCCGCCTCGTCGACATGCCCGGCTACGGCTTCGCCAAGGCGCCGAAGGACGTAGCGAAGAAATGGCGTTTTCTGATCAACGATTATCTGCGCGGACGAGTGGTGCTCAAGCGCACCCTGCTTCTGATCGACAGTCGCCACGGCCTCAAGGATCTCGACCGCGACGTCATGAAAATGCTCGACGACGCGGCGGTGAGCTACAGACTGGTGCTGACGAAGGCCGACAAGATAAAGGCGACCGAACTGGCCGAGGTCGAGACTCGGACCATCGAGGAATCGAGGAAACATCCGGCCGCCCACCCGGACGTCATCGTCACCTCGAGTGAAACCGGTCTGGGGATGGAGCGGTTAAGGTCAGCGGTGGTCGAGGCGGCGGAGATCTGAAATGCTGAAGCTCATCATCGGCAACAAGGCCTATTCGTCCTGGTCGCTTCGCGGCTGGCTTGCCGTTAAGCAATCCGGGCTCTCCTTCGAGGAGATCACCGTGCCGATGTTCGACGCGGAGTGGGACAAAAGAACCGAGGGCGATGAATTCGCGCCCTCCGGCGGCAAGGTCCCGATCCTTTGGGACGACCAGACGGTGATCTGGGACAGCCTGGCGATCATCGAATGGCTCGCCGACAAGACGGACAAGGCGCGATACTGGCCGCGTGACGACGCTGCGCGCGGCATGGCCCGGTCGATGGCGGCCGAAATGCATTCAAGTTACCCCAATCTGCGCCGCGAATTGTCGATGAACGTTCGCAAGCAGTTCCGTCAGGCTGAGCTTTCGGAGCCGGTCCGCCAGGAGATCCTCAGGATCCTGGAATTATGGGCTCAAGCCCGCGCCCGCCACGGCGGCGGTGGCCCCTATCTCTTCGGCGATTTCGGGGCGGTCGACATCATGTTCGCACCCGTCGTGACTCGCTTCGTCACCTATTCGGTGCCGGTTCCCCGCTTCGCCGCCGCTTATATGGAAACGATCCTCGACCATGCCTGGATGCGCGAGTGGATCGACGCCGCCCAGGAGGAACCGTGGGTGATCGAGCAATATGAGACGCCTCAATCGTAGGCGCTGCCGTCCTTGCGGGTGAAGGTCCCGCTCCCCGCGCCGAGATGCATGTCGACATCGGGATAATGACAATCGGTTGAAGCGGTGCGGCCGACGGCGATGAATGTGCATTCCCGGTCGCTTCGATTGACCAGCTGGTGCCCGTTCGCCACATTCTTCGGAAAGGCGGCGCAATCGCCGGCGACCAGGAGCGTCTCGCCGTCATTTTCGACCAGCACCGCCTCGCCGTCCAGCATGACCACGAACTCGTCCTCGCCTTCGTGCCAGTGGCGCTGGCTGGAAATTCCCCCCGGTTCGAGAGTCACATGACTGACCCCGAAATCGGTCAGTCCGGCGGCGGCCGCCAGACGCCGATAATGCCGCTTCGCCATCGCCTCGGAATAAGGCGGCGGATAACCGGTGCGGTTGGTCCGGTCGATCGCGTCGAGGTTGAGCTTCGGCATGGCGTTTCCCTCCGCCCCTGCTAATCGAGCCCGATGAGCGCCGCAATCGATCCGATCGAACTGGCCGGCAGGCTGATTGCCTGCCCCAGCGTCACGCCCGCCACCGGGGAGGTCTTCGACATCCTGGAACAGGCGCTCCATTCCGCCGGCTTCGAGGTGCATCGCTTCATCGCAGGCGAGGCGCCGGACGGGCCGGTCGAAAATTTGTTCGCGAGCCGAGGTTCAGGAGCACCGCATTTCGGCTTTGCCGGTCATCTCGACGTCGTACCCGCGGGCGACGGCTGGTCGACCGACCCCTTCACTCCGGAAATTAAGGGAGGCCTGCTCCACGGTCGGGGCGCGGTCGACATGAAGGCATCGATCGCCGCTTTCGTCGCCGCCGCGGCGGAGACCGAACATCCCGGAAAGCTCAGCCTCATCATCACCGGTGACGAGGAAGGACCGGCTACCTACGGCACCAAGAAACTGATGGCGTGGATGGCAGAGCGAAATATTCGGCCGGACATGATCCTGATCGGGGAGCCGACGTCCGAGGCCAGGCTCGGCGACATCGTCAAGATCGGCCGGCGCGGTTCGGTCAACATGTGGATCAACGTGCCGGGTTTGCAGGGCCATGTCGCTTATCCCCATCGCGCCGACAACCCGATCCCGAAGCTTGGCAGGGTCATAGAAGCGCTCGACTCGCTCCACCTGGACGACGGCACTGCCGAGTTCCAGCCTTCCAATCTCGAGCTTACCGCGGTCGCCACTCCGACCCGCGCGACCAATGTCACGCCCGGCGCAGCCACCGCCCAGCTCAACATCCGCTTCAACAATCTCCATCGCGGCGAAGAGCTGATCGCCCTGGTCCGACGAACCGTCGAAGCGGCGGCACCGGGCACCACCGTCGAGGCGGTGGTTTCGGGCGAGGCCTTCCTGACGCCGCCTGGGCCGATCTACGAAATCGTCTCTGCCGCCATCGAGGCAGAGACGGGGGTGCCGCCGAAGCTCTCGACACATGGCGGAACATCCGATGGTCGATTCCTCATAGAGCTTTGCCCGGTCGTCGATTTCGGACTTCCCAACGCCACCATGCACAAGCTCGACGAAGCCGCGGCCGTGGAGGACATCCACATGCTCCAGCGAATCTATGCGCGGGTCATCCTATCGGCGCTTGGCGCCGACGCCTGAGGACGATGTAGATCGCGCCGGAACCCCCGTGGCGCGGGTGGGCGTTGCGAACCGCCGCGATCTGACTGGAATGCCGGGAGGCGGCAAGCCAGTCGCCGACGGCCGCCCTGATCGCACCCCTCTTGCCGGCTTTCTCGGAAGGCGGCTTGCCCGTGATCAGGAGCAGCAGACGGGCGCCGCTGGCGATCGCCTGTTCGAGCTTCCGGTCGACAAGGTCATAAGCGGTGGCGAGGTTGTGGCCGTGGAGATCCAGGGTCAGATCGGGCTGAACGAGACCGCGCGACAGTCGTCGGTCCCAGCTCCCATCAAGCGTCGAACCTGGGCCCGACGCGCGCGGACGGGCGGCTGCCGCCACAGAGGCAATGTTCGGGCGAATAGCGGCCGGAGCGCCGCGTTGGGCCTCGCTTTCTGGGGTGCTCGGCGAGGCAGGAGCTCCGGCGAGGGGACGGACCGTTTCCACGACCCTGCGCCAAAGCTCTGCCTCGTCAGCGTGGAGACGTCGAACCATCGGCGCGGATGCGGGCGAGCGTGCCGCGCGGAAGCAGCAGATAGGCCTTCCCCTCTGCCGACATGCCGCCAGCGATCGCGGCGGCTTGTTCGCCGGCGCCCCAGAAGGTGTCGAACCGGTTGGCGCCCTTGATTGCGCCGCCGGTGTCCTGAGCGACCCACAGCCCGTTCGCAGCCTGCATGTTCATACCCATCAGCAGCACCGGAGCACCGAGCGGCACGAACTTGGGGTCGGCAGCAACCGTAACCAGGGGAGTGACCGGTCTTCCAAGCGCACCGAGCGGGCCGGGACCGGTCAGCTCACGGAAGAAGATATAACTCTTGTTCTCCCGCATCAGCATTTTGCCTTCTTCGGGATGAGCGCGAAGCCAATCGGTGATGGCTTCCATGGTGATCGGGCTCTCGAGAATCCCCCTCTCCCGAAGCAGCCGGCCGATGGCGACATATTCGCGTCCGTTCTGAGAGGCGTAGCCGATCCGCATCACCGTTCCGTCGGGCATCCGAAGGCGCCCGGATCCCTGGATCTGGAGAAAGAACAGATCGACGGGATCGGCTGCCCAGGCGATTTCGAGTCCGCGCCCCGCGAGGACCCCTTCTTCGATCGCGGCTCGGTCGTGATAAAGAACGAATTCGCCATTTTCGTCGAGTCGACCGCGTCCTCGCTCGCCCGTCAGGGGATTCTGCTCCAGCAAGTCTGGTGGAGGCGCATAGACCGGCACTTCGCAATCCGGTTGCCGAGTCCGACAGCCACGGATCTCCGGCTCGAAATATCCGGTGGCAAAGGCGCTGCCATCACCAACTTCGACCGTTTCGAACGCCGTGCGCATGAACTGGACGACATCGCGAGGCGTTGCGGAACAGAGCGGCGCCCAATCTTCCTTTCGGGTCAGCCCACTGACATCGTCCCGACTGATAACCGAGGGACAGGAGACCAGGAAAGCGCGATAAGCCTGCTCGGCTTCCCTGGGATCGAGATCGGCAAGGGAAGGACCGGCCCTGACACCGGCTTCGAGCGCGGTTGCCGGCGTAGGCGGTTGCTCGGGCGCGACTGGAGGCGCTTCCGGCGGCGGCTGCCGCGCGCAATTCGCCAGCGCGACGGACATCGCCATGACGAGGGCAAAGCGGAGTATCAGGGAATCCTTGGCCATGTCTCGGCATAGCCGCTTATCGGGACCTTGCGGAAGAAGCGTCAGGCCGCTTCGTCAGTCTCCACCAGCTGCCAGTTGGGATTGGGGCTGCCGATCTCGCGCTGGAACGTCCAGACGTCGTGCGTGGGGACGGCATCGCTCATGGAACCCGCGACCAGCTCACCCTCCGCGTTGCGCGTGACGGCGGCGACGAAGGCATCGAAGCGAACATCCACTTCGGCAACGCGACCTTCGAGACGAGCATCGTCAATGATCGCACGCTCGATCGCGACTAGTCGGTTTTCGAGCTTATGGCCGGCCGCTTCGCGCTCGCGGATCGCGGAATCGAACGCGGCGACGACATCGGCGCTGGCGAGGTGGGTCAATTCTTCCCGGTCGCCCCGCCAGAAAGCCTCGAGGACCATCCGATAGGCGGCCTGGGCGCCTTCGAGGAAACGGGCGACATCGAAGCTTGAATCGGCGGCAATGATCGCCCGAACGCCGGCGGCAGCGTTCTGGTCAAAAGCGAAACCGCTGGGTTCCGATGGATTGGCGTTCGGCTCGACGGGCGCGGCGGCGGGCTCGAGGCCGGGCGCAGCTTCCGGTCGGGTAACAGGGCGTTGTTCATGACCCGTCCTCTGGCCGAGAACGGCATATAGCCGAAGCCCGACGAAAAGGGCGATCATCGCCAGAAGCACGATACCGAACGTCAACTGCGATCTCCTCGAGGAACGCCTCCTACATAGGCGCAAGCCAGGCGGGTTTCAAATCCTGCAATCCCCGCAACGAACGAAGGTTGCGGATGTTGCGCGGGTTCATGCGCCCTGCTACCCGCGCGGCTTGAACATGCTGCCCGGTGATGCCGGCAGTTTGGTAATTTTCTCAGCAGATTCGGGGATTTGGATAGATGGCCGACGAAGCAGGCGCAAACGGCGCGGGTGAACAGGCAATAAGCGGAGCTGACACGCTGCCGCAGGTTTCCGTGCTCGTTCAATATGTGAAGGATTATTCGTTCGAAAATCCGAACGCGCCGGCAGTCTATCAGTGGCAGAGCCAGCCGCAGACGGACGTGCAGTTCAATGTCGGCACGCAATCGGTCGGCGACGATATCCACGAGGTCGCCATCAAGGTGGACATCACCTCGGCCACCGAGGAGGGCACGGCCTTCAAGCTCGAGTTGCTTTATGGCGGCCTGTTCGCGCTCCGCAACGTTCCGGCGGAACAGCTCTCGCCCTTCCTTCTCGCCGAAGCGCCGCGCCTGATGTTTCCGTTCGTCCGGAAGCTTATCGCCGATGCCACGATGGAAGCGGGCTTCCCGCCGCTCAGGCTCGACCCGATCGACTTTGCCGGGCTCTATATGCAGCGCGCGGCGCAGCAGCAGGCCGACGCCCTGGGCGGCCAGGCCGGAGACGTGACCGGCCAGGCCTAGCTGGTCCGGCAGGGGGCAAACGCCAATGAACCTGATCAAGGCGGTCGGAACGATCGGCGGCCTCACCATGGTGAGCCGGGTGCTTGGCTTTGCCCGCGACATGATCGGGTCCCGGGTGCTGGGCGCCAGTCACGCCAACGACGCCTTCCTCATCGCTTTCCTGATTCCGAACATCTTCAGGCGGCTGTTTGGCGAAGGCGCCTTCGCCTCGGGATTCGTCCCGTTGTTCAGCCGCCGTCTGAACAGCGACGGCGGAATCAAGGATGCCGAAAACTTCTCCAACGAAGTGCTCGCCGTCTTCCTGCCAGCCCTGATTGTCGTCACCATCTTCTTCGAGATCATCATGCCGGGCTTCGTCTGGCTGATGGCTTCCGAATATCAGGAGACCCCGGGCAAGTTCGAATTGACGGTTTTGCTCACCCGGATCACCTTTCCCTATCTGATCCTGATCAGCCTCGTGTCGCTGGTCTCGGGCGTACTCAATTCCCTGATGCGGTTCGCGGTCGCGGCATTTGCCCCTGCCCTGCTCAATCTGGCCCTGATCGTGGCTCTGTTGATAATGCCGCAGGGCGGTGCACAAACGGTCCAGGCGATGGCGACCGCCGTATTGGTCGGCGGCGTCTTTCAGCTTGCCATCTGCTGGCACAGCGCCCGCAAGGCGGGGGTGAAGCTGAGATTCCTTCAGCGCCCGCGGATGAGCCCGAGCGTCAAGGAACTTGTCGTCCTCGTGCTTCCGGCGACCTTCGCTGCGGGAGTCTACCAGATCAGCCAGTTCTTCTACGGCTTCTTCGCTTCTCGTCTCGGCGAAGGCGCGATGGCCTATCTCAATTATGCCGACCGCCTGAACCAGCTGCCGCTATCGATCATCGGCACAGCGCTCGGAACCGCGATCCTCCCGTCGATCAGCCGAGCCATCGATCGCGGCCATGAGCGCGAGGCCGCCCATATCCAGGGTCGGGCCTTCGAGCTGTCGATGTTGCTCACCTTGCCGGCCACGCTTGCTCTGGCCGTCGCTGCCGGACCGATCATCGGCGCGCTTTTCCAGGGCGGCCGATTCACGGTCGAAGATGCGGCGATCACCGGCAACGTGCTCGCCATCCTCGTGATCGGCCTGCCCGGCTACGTCCTCGTCAAGGTCCTCACCCCCGCTTTCTATGCCCGCAAGGACGTCCGAACCCCGGTTCGGATCGCCATCACCGTGCTGGTCGGAAGCGTCGTCGCCAACTTCGTCCTGATTCCGTTCATCGGCATCTACAGCCTCGCGACGGTCACTGCGGCCGGTGCGTGGATCAACTTTCTCGCTTTATATGTCATCCTCCATCGGCGTGGTCATTTCCGGATCACCGGCCCGGTCGGCAGTCGATTGGCCCGCCAGTTCCTTGCAGCGGCCGGAATGGCCGGCGTGCTGGTGGCGATGCGCGGCCCGCTCGCCAGCCTGTTCCTCGGCTCGGCCGGCGAACGCCTGATCGGTGTTGGAGCGCTGGTCGGCGCTGGCATCGTCACCTACTTCGCCCTTGCATGGGTGATCGGCGGCATGAACAAGGATGACCTCACCGAACTGGTACGGCGAAAGAAGGTGGCCTGATGCGCGTCGTTTCGGGAATCCAGCCCACCGGCAATCTCCACCTCGGCAATTATCTCGGGGCGATTCGGCGCTGGGTAAAAATGCAGGACGAGGCGGAATGCCTGATCTTCCTTGCCGACCTCCATGCCATCACCGTCTATAATGATCCGGACGAATTGCGCGCCAACATCAATGGCATGGCGGCTTCTCTGATCGCCTGCGGAATCGATCCCGACAAGGTCGTCCTGTTCAACCATGCGCGGGTGCCGGCACATCCGGAAATGGCCTGGCTGCTGAGCTGCACCGCGCGCATCGGCTGGCTGAACCGGATGACCCAGTTCAAGGAAAAATCCGGCAAGAATCGCGAAGGTGTCAGCGTCGGGCTCTTTGCCTACCCAGTCCTTCAGGCGGCCGACGTGCTGCTCTACCAGGCTACTCACGTCCCGGTCGGCGAAGACCAGAAGCAGCATGTCGAGCTGATTCGCGACATAGCGACCAAGTTCAACACCGATTACGGAGTAGACCTCTTCACCTTGCCCGAGCCCCACATCGGCGAAACGGCGGCACGCATCATGTCCCTTCGCGACGGTCAGGCGAAAATGTCCAAGTCGGACACCTCCGACATGAGCCGGATCAACCTCACCGACGACAGCGAGCTCATTGCCCAGAAGGTTCGCAAGGCGAAAACGGACGCCGAGCCTCTTCCCGACAGCTTCGACGCTCTTGCCGACCGGCCGGAAGCCCGCAACCTCGTCGCCATCTACGCCGCCTTGACGGACCGCACCCCGCAGTCCGTCACCGAATCGTTTGCAGGACAGGGCTTTGGCGCCTTCAAGCCGGTTCTGGCCGATTTGCTGGTCGAGACGCTGGCGCCCATTCGTGCGCGGTTGCAGGATTTCCAGGCCGCCCCGGACCATCTTGAAAAGATCCTCGCCGCGGGTTCGGCAAAGGCGGCCGAAATCGCCGCGCCCACTCTTGAAGGCGCCTACCGCGCGCTTGGGCTACCGCGCTGAAAACGGCTTTAATCCGCCATTCAGCGGCCCTTTGCCAAAACCGGCAAGTTGTTCTATATACGGGATAAAGCCACGGTCAGTCCGGCCGGAGCTTTCCGCGTTTGAAAGGCCTGTATCATGTCTCTCAGGAAGAAGGTCCTGGCGCTTGCCGCGCCGGCTGCTTTGCTCACCCTCAGCGCTTGCGCCACCGGTTTTCCCGCCCAGGTGCAGCGTTTCCAGGCGATGCCCGCTCCGCAGGGTCAAAGCTTCTACGTCCAGGCAGCCGATCCCGAAAATCGGGGCGGTCTGGAATTTTCCCAATATGCCGATCTCGTGCGCCGTCACCTGATCGCACAGGGCTATAGCGAAGCCCCGTCGGCACAGCAGGCGACGATGCTCGTCTCGCTCGATTACGGGGTCGACCAGGGGCGCGACCGGGTCGCTTATTATCCCAATCCGTGGGGTCCACGCTTCGGCTTCCACCCTTATTACAGCCGTTTCGGTTATTACGGACGTCACCGCTCGCCCTTCTACTGGGGCTGGCACGATCCGTTCTTCAACGATTTCGGTGACGATGTGCGGGTCTACACCGTCTATACCAGCTTCCTCGACATGGACATTCGGCGCACCGCCGACGGCCAGGCCTTGTTCGAGGGGCTTGCCCAGGCGCGCTCGCGTACCGGCGACCTGCCCGAGCTGGTGCCGAACCTCGTCGAAGCCATGTTCACCGGCTTCCCCGGCAATAGCGGCGAAACCGTCCGTATAACGGTCGCGCCCGAGCGGCGCCGCTAAGTCGGCGGAAATACACGCTTTTCGAGAGGGCCGGGAGACCGGCCCTCTTTTTGTTCGCGGACCATCTTGGCGGTTCATGGCAACCGATTGAAACGGAATGCGTTCATAGATCAAACCAGCCGAGGAGGTAATTATGTCGACTTCTCCCCGGCGCTTCATCATCGCCGCTCCGCCCAGCAAGACGGCCTGGATCGGAGAGGCGCTGGCTCGGGCCTTCGGGCGTCCGGAACGACTCCCCGAGGCATTGGCAAGGCTGATCGAACGACTGGATTTGGTCGCCGTGAGGAATCGCCGAGACTAAAGGAAGGGAGAGCGGAAAACCCGCTCTCCCTTTTTCCGTTCAGGTCATCGAGAACTCAGCTCTCGAGCTGGCGAGTCAGCAACCGGATGTCGGAGTCGAGTTCGGGATCCTGAGCGCGCAGTTTCTCGATCTGGCGCACCGCGTGAATCACGGTCGTATGATCCCGGCCGCCGAACCGCCGACCGATCTCCGGCAGCGACCGCGGCGTCAGCTGCTTCGACAGATACATGGCCACCTGGCGTGGGCGAGCCACCTCGCGGGCACGGCGGGCGCTGGTCATCTCCGCCTTGCGAATACGATAATGGTCGGAAACCCGCGTCTGGATTTCGTCGATCGAGATCCGGCGCTGGTTGGCACGAAGGATGTTGGCCAGCACCTCGCTGACGAATTCAAGATCGATCGCCCGGTTCTGCATCGTCGCATAAGCGGCGATTCGGTTAAGCGCCCCTTCCAGCTCGCGAACGTTGGAGCTGATCCGCTTGGCGAGGAACATGATCACGTCGTCGGGGAGGCTGACGTCGGGAAGCTGCTCCAGCTTCTTGGTGATGATGTTGAGCCGAAGCTCGAGATCCGCTGCGTTGATATCGGCCACCAGGCCCCAGCTCAGCCGGGAGAGTATCCTCGGCTCGATCCCGTCCAGATCCTGCGGCGCGCGGTCGGAGCTGATCGCAAGCCGTCGGCCGGCGGAAATGATCTCGTTCATCGTGTGGAAGAATTCTTCCTGGGTGGATTCCTTGCCGGCGATGAACTGGACGTCGTCGATCATCAGCAGATCGGCGGACCGAAGCTGCTGCTTGAACTGGATCGTCTCATTGGCACGAAGAGCGGCGACGAATTCGACCATGAACTTCTCGGCCGACATGTAGATGATCCTGGCACGGGGGCGCAGGCGGTGAAATTCGTGACCGATGGCGTGCAACAGGTGGGTCTTGCCTCGTCCGGTGCCGCCGTGGATGAACAAAGGATTGAAGGCCACCTTGTCGGCGCTGGCGAGCGTGCGTGCGGCGTTGAAGGCGACCTCATTGGCCTTGCCGATCACGAAATTCTCGAACCGGTACCGGGGCTCGAGCGCGACCGAATAAAGCCCCGCCGCCTGCTTCGCCGCCTCAGGCTCAGGCTTGTTCGCGGGCGCCGGGATCTCGACGATCGCCGCGGTCCTCGGGGCGGCCGGACCCACCCCGATCCGAATCTGGCGGACATCGGGCAGCCGCGCCCGCCATGCCAAAGCGAGTCGCTCGGAAAAATGGGTCTGGACCCAGTCCGCCATGAATTGCGACGGAAGCTCTAGCCGAAGGATACCGGTATCCGAATCAAAGCCGCCGAGCGCGATCGGGCGCAGCCAGCCATCGAAGGTGCGTGCGCCGCAGTCGCGCCGAAGATTATTGCGAATCGATTCCCAGGCGGTTGCGACGAGGTCCGAATTTCTTTCCTCGGATCCTGTCAGCGCACCTCTGGCCGGCGTTTGAACCACGCGAGCACCCCCTTGATCTTCGTGCCGCCGAAGCGGCCATTTCAACGCAAAACTCCCCCGCGCGGCGAATCACCCCCCGGCAAGCCGCTTTCGAACGTCAGTTTGCTTGTAGCACCGGCTGGAGATTCGGCCCGCCGGAAAGGCTGTTTTAGGAACGGGGGCGGATTTCGATCAAGGGTAAAAAATATGTCACAATCAAATAAAGGCCCTTGACCCCCGGAAAAGCGCAGAACTGCGTCGACTATTTCAGAAAGTCGTTATTCTTCATAGCGTTAGAGACGTTACTGCCACGCAACAATTCGCGAATCGGCAGAAACCCTGAAGATTTGAGTCGTATGTTCGCAACCACGAAAAAACCCGCCGGGAGCCCCGGCGGGTTCGTTTTATCCACGTTCGACAGAGGCCTAAGCCAAGCTGGTCAGGCGCCGAGTCAGGCGGGAAAGCTTTCGCGACGCCGTGTTCTTGTGAAGAACGCCCTTGGCGACGCCACGAGCCAGTTCCGGCTGGACCCGCTGCAATGCAGCGCGGGCGCTGTCCTTGTCGCCGGCGGCGAGCGCCGATTCGACCTGCTTGACGAAAGTCCGGATGCGGCTGACCCGGGCGCGGTTGATGTCGGCCCGCTTGGCGTTGCGGCGGATGCGTTTCTTTGCTTGCGGCGTGTTCGCCATCGTCTTGCCTCGTCACGAGAAATGAAAAGGGCGCGGCCTGACCCGCACCCGCTCGGGGCGCCATCTAGGGGCTGAGGCCGCTTCGGTCAACCGGGCGGGCGCTAGCGCTGGCATTTGGCGCAGTAGAAGGTCGAGCGGCCCGAATCGGTGCGGCGGCGAATCGGCGCCCCGCAGCCAGGACAGGGCTCGCCCTCGCGGCCGTAGGCGCGCCATTCGGAGGAAAAATAGCCGAGCTCGCCGTCCGGGCGTGCATAGTTGCGGAGGCTCGATCCGC
>DAINCA010000027.1:0-15066 GCA_036732645.1 Allosphingosinicella sp. | reverse complement strand
GCCCGATCGCACTCTGACGACGAAGAACACGATCCGGACCATCCTGACCAAGGCGGGCTGGTCCACGCGAGAGATCCAGGCGCTGCGCGGGATCGTCCGGGCGCTCGCCGAGCCGCGCCTCAGGCGCTGATCCGAAACCCGGCGGCCGGTTGACTTTTCGGCCCTCAGCAGCCATGTGCCCGCCTTCGCAATTGGCCCCGCACCCCTGGTGAAGCGGTGGCCGCGCCGGGACGGTTTTGGCCCGGCGGTGCGAATCCAGGGAAAACAGTCCTTCCCCATCTGGGAGCCGGTCTTCGGATCAGAAGGGCTGCAGCCACGCCAGAGCAGATTGGAGTATATCAAATGTCGAAGCGCTCAAGCGCCAAGTACAAGCTCGACCGCCGGATGGGCGAGAACGTCTTCGGTCGTCCCAAGAGCCCCGTCAATCGCCGCGAATATGGCCCCGGCCAGCACGGACAGCGCCGCAAGGGCAAGCTGTCCGACTTCGGCATTCAGCTGCGCGCCAAGCAGAAGCTGAAGGGCTATTATGGGGATGTCACCGAAAAGCAGTTCAAGCGGACCTACACCGAAGCCGCGCGGATGAAGGGCGATACGGGTCAGAACCTGATCGGCCTGCTGGAGCGTCGCCTCGACATGGTCGTCTATCGCGCGAAGTTCGCACCGACCATCTGGGCCGCACGCCAGATCGTCAACCACGGGCATATCCGGGTCAATGGCCGCAAGCTCAACATCGCCTCGGCGCGGATCAATGTCGGCGACGTGATCGAGCTGGGTCCGAAGGCGCAGGAAATGGCGCTGGTGCTCGAAGCTCAAGGCCTCGCCGAGCGCGAAATCCCTGAATATGTCGTTCCGGACGGCGTCGCCAAGGTCACCTTCAACCGGGTCCCGACCCTCGACGAGGTACCCTATCCGGTTCGCATGGAGCCGAATCTGGTCGTCGAGTTCTACTCGCGCTGACCGGATCTTTCCGAGTTTGAAAAGGGCGGCCTCGGCCGCCCTTTTTTATTGGATCGAAAGCGCCTGGCGGAGGAACTCGTCACTTCGACGAAGCATCCGCACTCGCGCCGCGCTGTCCTCTAGCTGGTGGTCGAGACCCGAAAACTCGACCAGCTCCACGTTTTTGCCAGCATCGCGAAGCCGGTCACGCATAAGCCGTGACTGACGGACGCTGACGTTGCGGTCCATCTCGCCGTGAAACAGCAATATCGGCGCCTTGATCGCCGACGCGTGACGTGCCGGTGAACCGGCGGCGATATGCGGGCCGGTGCCGACGAAATCGCGCATGACGGCGGCATTGGTGAACCTGCGCCATTCGTCGCGCCAGTCGCCGAGATCGGCCACCGGCGCGATCGCCACCACCGCCTTGTAGAGGTCGGGATCAACGACTCCGGATTGCAAAGCGGCATAGCCGCCATAGGACCAGCCGACGACGGCAAGCCGGGACGGATCGGCGATCCCTTCGCTGATCAGCCATCGGCCGGCGTCGTTGACGTCCCAAATGGCCACGTTCCACGACTGGAATCCGTTGGTCTGAAACCATTCATTGCCATAACCCGCCGATCCGCGAAAATTTGGCTGGAGCACGGCGAAACCGCGATTGGCGAAATATTGCGCGAGCCAGTCGAAGCCCCATTCGTCGCGCGCGCTCGGGCCGCCGTGCGGCATGACGATTGCGGGCAGGTTACGCCCGTTCGATCCGGGCGGGAGGGTGAGATAGCCGGGGATCTGCGTGCCGTCCGCGGCCCGATAGGTTATGGGACGAACCGCGGCCAGCTGAACCCCGTCGAGCTCGGGGCGGCTGCGCATCACCTGCACGAGCTGCCGGCTTTCCCGGTCCAGGACGAGATAGGTGCCGGGATCATTGTCGCTTCCGGCCCAGACAAGAAGCTTGCCTTCGTCTTCGGAGGCGCCAACGAAATTGATCAGGGGCGTGTTCGGAAGCGCTCTCGACAATTGCTCGGCGATCCTTTGAAGTTCCGGATCGAAATAGACGGTCTGGCGACGCTCGGTCGCATAAGAGGCGCCGACGACCCGGTTGCTCCGTCCGATCCGCAAAAGACTGTCGACGTCGACATGGGGATGAGAAAGGCTGAGGTCGCGCCGTTCGCTGCCGTCCAGAGCGATCCGAACCAGGGCATCCCGGCCGTCGGCCTGTTGCTCGAAGGCATAAACGGCATCACGCTCGGCATCCACGGCGACGGGCCAAAGTCCGCTATCGTTGCGGCCGTCATAGTCGCCGAGACGAACCCATTCCGAGGAACCGGCGGCGCGGTAGAAATGCGTGGTGACGTTTGTCGCCATGTCGTCGCCACGGACCCTCTGGACACCCATGATCCGGACCCGGCCGCGACCGTCGGAGAGGTAACGAACCGCATTGGGATGCGCATCCTCGGTTTGCCGGTTGCGAAGACTGACGGTGTCGACCTGGGCGACCCCCAACCCGTCCTCGGTGCGATTGATCAACGTGCCAGCCCGCGATTCCGGGATGAATTGCTGCTGCATCAGGACCTGGTTTTCCTGACCGGGAAGCCAGTCGATGACGCTCCCGCCAAAAAGGCGCGCACGAACCTGGTAGGCTGAATCGCGTTCGCCCAGAACCTTGACGTTCGTCCCGTCGAGGTCGAGCGCGATCAACCTCGTCGCCGTCACCAGTACCCCGCTCGAATCGGCGACTCCGAAGACCGTGCAGACGAGCCGCCGGTTGGACACCCAGTCGCAACCGGCAAGGCGCTGCCGGCTGCCGTCGACGCTGATGACATGGCGCGGTTGGGTCGTCCCGACATCGACCGTCATCAGCCTTGAGCCCTGCCCCTCGCGCGGAATAGCATAAGCCAATCGGGTGCCGTCCGGCGACAAGGCGATGAACTCGACATTTTCGCGAGCGCCAAACGCTATCGCAGGATCCGGCGTCGCCGTGGCGGCCGGCTGGAGCGCGGCCAGAACGGCCGCGAGCATTAGATTGATCATGATCCCCCAAGTACGAAAAGTTACTGTTTTCCCGGTGCGAGGGGATACAGCAAAGGCCCGGCCGCACAAGGTTGCGAACCAGGATGCATGGTGCCAGAAGCCGCCGGGAGCCGTGATTGAAGGAGTGAAGATCGACATGCGCAGGTTACTGGTTTCAGCGACGCTCCTTCTCGCCACCGCTTGCGCGACGACGCCGGCCTCCGACGTCGCCGCTCCGGAAATATCGCTTTCGACACTGAAGTCTGCGACTGAGACTCTGGCCTCCGACCGCTTCGAAGGACGGGCTCCGACCACCGCCGGCGAAGAGCTGACTGTCAACTATATCGCCGAGAGGTTCGAGCAGGCCGGACTAAGGCCGGGCAATAACGGTAGCTGGTTCCAGAATGTGCCGCTGGCGGAGAATACCGCCACGCCCACCGCGCTTCGAATCACCGGCGGAAGCGAACCGATGACTCTCGCCTACCGAACCGACTTCGTCGCCAATTCCTATCAACTGCAACCGCGCATCGATCTCGAGAACAGCGAAATGGTCTTCGTCGGTTACGGCATCAACGCTCCCGAGCGCGGCTGGAACGATTATGAAGGCGTCGACGTCCGCGGCAAGACCGTCATCATCCTCGTCAACGACCCCGATTGGCGGGACACTGATCTCGAAGGGACGTTCAACGGTCAGGCGATGACTTATTATGGCCGCTGGACCTACAAATATGAGGAAGCCGCCCGGCAGGGCGCCGCGGCGGCTTTGATCGTGCACCAGACCGAGCCGGCTTCTTATGGGTGGAACGTGGTCCAGTCCTCCTGGACTGGACCCCAATATAATATGGACGATCCCGACAATCACATGGACCAGTCGAAGGTGATCGGCTGGCTGACCGAGGGTGCGGCCCAGCGGCTCTTCTCGGCGTCGGGTCTGAACCTTCAGGCGCAGATCCAGGCCGCGGCCCGGCCGGGCTTCCGGGCGGTTCCGCTCCGGACCCGTGCATCGATCAGTCTGAGCAACGAGATCGAGCGTTCGAATTCACGCAACGTCATCGGCATCCTGCCCGGACGCGAGCGGCCGAACGAATATGTCATCTATACCGCGCACTGGGACCATCTCGGCCGCTGCGACGCCGTCGACGGCGACGATATCTGCAACGGTGCGCTCGACAACGCGACCGGCACCGCCGGGTTGATCGCCTTGGCCGAAGCCCATGCGCGGGCCGGTGCGCCGGAACGTTCGATCATCTTCCTGGCCGTCACCGCCGAGGAATCGGGGCTTCTCGGCTCGCGTTATTATGGAGAAAACCCGATCTATCCGCTGGCGCAGACGGTGGGCGGGATCAACATGGACGGGCTCAATGTCTCCGGCAACACGCGCGATCTCGTCGTCATCGGGCTCGGCAAGTCAGAGCTGGAAGATTATTTCCGGCGGGCCGCTACTCAGCGAAATCTGACGGTTCGCAACGAGCCGACCCCGCAGGCGGGTTATTATTACCGCTCGGATCACTTCAGCCTCGCCAAGTTCGGCGTGCCGATGCTCTACGCTGAAGGCGGCGAGGATCTGATCAATGGCGGAGTCGCGGCCGGACGAGCGGCGGCCGAGGATTACCGGGCCAGACGCTATCACGCCCCGAGCGACGAATATGACCCTAACTGGGACTGGAGCGGAGCGATCCGGGATCTCCAGATCTATTACGAGATCGGGCGCGAGCTGGCGGATGGGGATGCCTGGCCGAACTGGTATGAGGGCGACGAATTCCGCGCCATCCGCGATCGATCGCGCGCGGGACGTTAGCGAAAAGATGAGCGCACGGCAGCCGCCGGAATGGGCGCCGCATCAATATGTCTGGATCGGCTTCCCCAGCCACAAGGATCTGTGGGAAGACGATCTCGAGGCCGCCCGTGACGAAGTGATCGCTTTCGCCCGCGCCGTTCATGCCGGCGGCCGCGGCGAAGAGGTCCGGCTGGTCGCCTCGGATTCGCCAAGCGCCGAGATCGCTCGAAGGGCGGCGCCGTTCGCGAATGTGCTGGAGGCGCCATTCGGCGATATCTGGCTTCGCGATACCGGACCGATCATCCTCCGAAACGGCCGAACCCAGGCGGCCTTGTTCCGCTTCAATGGCTGGGGCGGGAAGTATGTGCTCGACGACGATGACCGGATCGGCCGCGCCCTCGCCGAGGGGGCCGGCCTCGACGTCAGCAGCCACGACTGGATCCTGGAAGGCGGCGCGATCGACGTCGACGGCACCGGCCTGGCCGTGACCACCGAACAATGCGTCCTCAATCCCAACCGCAACCCGGACCTGAGCCAAACCGAGGTGGAGAACCGGCTCAAGGCAGACCTCGGTCTCGATCGGATCTTCTGGCTGGGTGAGGGCCTCGTCAACGACCATACCGACGGCCACGTCGATAACCTCGCCCGGTTCGTCGCCGAAGGCACGCTCGCAATCCCGGTGCCGACCGGGACCGATGATCCCAACCAGCAAGCTTATGCCGATGCGCGTTACCGCGCCGAAGCTTTCGGACTGAAGGTCAGGCCATTGCCGTCGGTAGGACGCTTAGAACGTGACGGCGAGATCGTCCCGGCTTCCTACATGAACTTCTATATCGGCAATGAAGCCGTCGTCGTCCCGACTTATGGCGCGGCCAATGACGAGGCGGCGGTCGAGCTCATCGGGGCTCTCTTCCCAGGACGCAAAGCGGTGGGCGTTCGCGCCAATCACGTCCTCACCGGCGGCGGAAGCTTCCACTGCATAAGCCAGCAGGTACCGGCCTGATCGCATCGCCGTCATTGCGTCTGGAACGAGGCCTTCCATATTCCGGGTGGGAAGCATTCGTCGCCTCGCGTCGTTTCGAACGCGGCACTGGAGACTGAAATGAACATGATCAAGGTCGCAGCGCTGCAGCTGTCCTTCACGGCGGACATCGACGAGAATATCCGCAACGTGTCGGAACTGGTCCGGGAAGCGGCCGACAAGGGAGCGAAAGTCGTGCTCCCGCCGGAACTGTTCGAAGGCCTCTATTTCTGTCGCACTCAGGACGAGGCCTTGTTCGCCAACGCGCGCCCGGCGTCGGAGCATGCAGCCGTGCAGGCGATGCAGGCACTCGCAAGGGAGCTGGAAATCTACATCCCCACCAGCTTCTTCGAGGCGGATGGTCCGCATCATTATAACAGCCTGGCGATGATCGACGAAAAGGGCGCGATCATGGGCGTCTACCGCAAGACGCACATTCCCGATGGCCCTGGATACACCGAGAAATTCTATTTCCGCCCGGGCAATACCGGCTTCAAGGTGTGGCAGACGAAGCCGGCCGCTCTCGGCGTCGGCATCTGCTGGGACCAATGGTATCCGGAAACCGCTCGCGCGCTCATGCTGATGGGCGCCGAAATTCTATTCTATCCGACGGCGATCGGGAATGAACCGCATGATCCGGACCTCGACACCAGCCGGTTATGGCGGCGGGCGATGATCGGCCATGCCGTGTCCAATGTCGTCCCGGTCGTCGCGGCGAACCGGATCGGCGACGAATGTGGTCAGCATTTCTACGGCCACAGCTTCATCTGCGACGAACGAGGGGACATTCTCGCCGAATTCGGAAGCGAGGAAACGGGCGTACTCACCGCAGAGCTCGATCTTGATCTGGTGAAACGCCACCGCGCGGCGTTCGGCTTCTTTCGGGATCGCCGGCCCGAACTTTACGGCCGCCTCACCGAGGATATCTAAAAGTCGCGGTGACGAAGCTCGACCGCTCGGGCGAAGACCTGCTCGAACATCGCTGCCGTGAGGCGGCCAGTATTCTGATTGTAGCGCGAGCAGTGATAGCTATCGATCAGGATGCGTCCGTCGGGCAAAATATGTTCGGCAAGGTGCCCGAATTTGTATGCCGATTGCCTGGCCCCCGCCGACCTGACCGCATTGCTGTGGGCGATCTGCCCAAGCGCGACGAGCACGCGCACCTTCGGCAACAGCTCTAGTGAGGCTTCGTAGTAACGCCGGCAATTGGCGACTTCTCCAGGCAGCGGCTTGTTCTGCGGCGGCAGGCATTTGACGCTGTTGAGGATGACGCATCCGGTCAGACGAAGGCCGTCGTCGATCCGTTCGTCATAGACCCCTTCGGCCAGGCCGTATTTCAGAAGCGTCTGGTAGAGCAGGATTCCGGCATGATCGCCCGTGAACGGCCGTCCCGTGCGGTTCGCGCCCCACATGCCCGGCGCCAGGCCGACCAGAGCAAGCCAGGCGCCGCGGTCGCCGAACGCCGGCACCGGGGCGTTCCACCAGTCTGGATATTGCGTGCGCAAAGCCTCCCTAAAGTCCACCAGCCGAGGACACAGCGGACAATCGCGCGGCGCTTCGGCCTCGGGGACTGGGCTTTCGAGCAGCATCTTTCCCGTCTAGGCGGGCAAGGATGGCCACGACAAGATATGCGATCGCTTTGGGGTCGAACCGCCGTCACGGCCTATACGGCAGCCCGATCGGCGTTATCCGGGCCGCGCTCGATGCGCTCAGTGAGATCGGCACGCTCGAGGCCATTTCGAAGATCCGCATGACGCCGGCCTTGGGTCCGGCGGGCCGCCGGTTCGCGAATGCCGTGGCCCTGTTGCGGTCCGATCGGTCGCCTGCCGCCCTGCTTGACGCCCTCCAGCGGATCGAGCGGGAATTCGGCCGCCGGAGCGGTCGCCGCTGGGGTCCGCGAGTCATCGATCTCGACATCATCCTCTGGTCGGAAGGTTTTTGGGGCGGCCCGGGGCCGACCATCCCCCATCCCGAGATGCGCCGCCGTGAATTCGTGCTCGAGCCGCTGGCAGAGATCGCTCCCAATTGGCGCGACCCCCTCAGCGGCCTTAGCGTTCGGCAGTTGCTCTTCCGGCTCGCGAGGCCTGCTCCAGTTGACCCGGACCCTCGCCGCTCCTAGGTGGCAAATCGGTCGGGCCCATAGCTCAGTTGGTAGAGCAACTGACTTTTAATCAGTAGGTCGCTGGTTCGAACCCAGCTGGGCTCACCACGAATAAGCGTTGATGGGTCGTTTCGGACTTTCGACTGCTGACTGGACGCCGCAGCCTTCCATTGGATTCGTCCTCGAGCAAGCCTAGATGGATGAAGTGCTCTGGCTCGCGATCTTTGTGGCGACGATCCTCTTCATGGAGGTGTTCGCCTACGTCATGCACCGGTGGGTGATGCATGGCCCGGGCTGGTTCCTTCATGCCAGCCACCACCGGCCCCGCACAGGGCGCTACGAGGCCAACGACCTCTATGCCGTGGTGTTCGCTCTGCCCTCGATCGTCCTGCTTTATGGCGGCGTCAATCTTGAATGGGGCAGCTGGGCGACCGCGGTCGGGGCCGGTATCGCGGCATACGGCTTCATCTATTTCGTCTTCCACGACGTCATCGTGCACCAAAGGATTCGGCATCGCTTCGTGGCCAGATCCACCTATTTGAAGCGGATCGTCCAAGCTCATCGGCTTCATCATGCCGTGGAGACGAAGAAGGACGGATTGAGCTTCGGGTTCCTTTACGCACCGAAACCGGAGGACCTCGCCTCGGAGCTTTCCCGGCGCGGTCGCCGCGGGGTCCGCGCGCCGGTCCAGGCGGACACTCGCTAACGCAGCGACGCAGCCAATGCGCGAGCGACGTGGCCGAGCTTGGCCGGCTTGCCGACGACGGTCCTTGAATCCCAGGCGCCCTCGCCCCGTTGGACCACCTTTCGCGCGATATCGCCATAGACGTTGGCCGCTGTAAGCACGGCCCATCGCGAGCGCGGCGGCAGGTGGCTTGCCCCGATTCGCGCCGACGCCTGGTAAGGCTCAGCAAGCCGCGCCAACCGCGCCGCCAGTCTCGCCAAAGCCGGACGGCTTTGCGGTAGGGAAAGAAGGGATCGTTCGAGCCCCTCTTCGGCAAGCCAGTCGGCGGGGACATAGGTCCGGCCGACCCCGTCATCCTCGACAATGTCACGAGCGATATTGGCGAGCTGGAACGCAATACCCAGGTCTGCGGCCCGGCCCAGCACCTCCTTATCGTCCGGCGGCACACCCATCACCACCGCCATCATGCACCCAACCGCGCCCGCGACATGGTAGCAATATCGAAGCAGGTCCTCCTTGTCCGCTGGCCGCCAACCGATCGCGTCGAGCGCAAAGCCCTCGAGATGATCGTCGATGAAGCGTTTCGGGATGGCGCACTCCATGGCCACGACCCTGAGCGCATCGAAAGCGGGCACGCCGACCTGCTCCCCTGCCAGTGCGCGATCGGTCAGCGATCGCGCCACTTGGACGCGCTCCACGGGATCGTCGAGCCGGGTCGCGTCATGACCGAGCGTCTGGCCGTCGACCAGATCGTCACAGGCCCGGCACCAGGCATAAAGCAGCCAGGCGCGCTCACGGGTCTTCCGGTCGAACAACATGCTGGCGAATCGAAACGACTTGGAGCCGGCACGAATGGTCCGCTCCGCCTCCGCTACCAAAGTCTCTCGTTCAGCTCGCGAGGTCATCGATCATCAGCTTTGCGGTCGCCTTGGCACTTCCGACAACCCCCGGGATCCCAGCGCCCGGATGGGTGTCGGCGCCGACAAAATAGAGGTTCGGGATTTCGTCGTCACGATTATGGACCCGGAACCAGGCACTCTGGGTCAGAATCGGCGCGAGGCTGAAGGCCGACCCCAGATGAGCGCCAAGATCGTCCGCGAAGTCCTGCGGCGTATAATGGAATCGCACGGTCAGTCGGTCCCGCAAGCCGGGCATGAGCCGCTGCTCGAGCAGGTCGATGATGCTGTCGGCGTAAGCCTCGCCCTGCTCGGTCCAGTCGAGAGGAAGCTTGCCCAGGTGCGGCACGGGCGCCAGCGCGTAGAAGGTGGAATGGTCCGGAGGCGCCATATTGGGGTCGGTGATCGTCGGGTGATGGAGATAGAGCGACGGGTCGGACGGAAGCCGGCCACGGTCGTAAATGTCTCCCAGCAGGCCTTCGTAGCGCGGTCCGAACAGGATCGAGTGGTGCGGTATGTCGGGCCAGCTGCCGCGGGTTCCGAAATGCACGACGAACAAAGACGGTGAGAAACGCTTGCGCTTCAGCTTCCGCTCCATCCGGGGTCCCCGACGATGGCCCTCGAGCAGACCGTAGGTATGAACGACATCGCCATTGGACGCGACGGCGTCGAAATGCTCGCTTTGGCCATCGCGCGTTCGGATCTCACTGGCCCGACCCGCTTCGGTCTTGACCGCCTCGACCGGCGCATCGAGCCTCAACGTGCCGCCGAGCCGTTCGAAATGGCGAACCATGCCGCGAATGAGGGCGTTGGTTCCGCCCATGGCGAACCAGACGCCGCCGTCACGCTCCAATTTGTGGATCAATGCATAAATGGCACTCGTCGTGAGCGGATTTCCGCCCACCAGTAACGTGTGAAAAGAAAGCGCCTGGCGAAGGCGTTCATCGCCGACGAAGCTCGACACGATCGAATAGACCGACCGCCATGCCTGATAGCGGGCGAGGCTTGGTGCGGCTCGAAGCATCGAGGCGAAGTCGAGGAAGGGCACCGCCCCCAGTTTCTCATAGCCTTCGCGATAGACGCCTGCCGAATAATCGAGGAACCGGCGATAGCCGGCGACATCGGCCGGATTGAGATCGGCGATGGCCGCCTCCAGAGCAATATCGTCGTTCGAATAATCGAAGATCGTGCCGTCGGGCCAGCTCAACCGGTAAAAAGGGGTGACAGGCTCGAGCTCGACGTCCCTTGCCATGTCTGCCCCCGTCAGCGACCAAAGCTCGCTCAGGCAGGCGGGATCGGTAATGACGGTCGGACCGGCGTCGAAGACGTGTCCTTCTTTCACCCAGTGATAAGCCCGGCCGCCGGGCTTGTCGCGCGCTTCGAAAATGACGGTATCGATTCCCGCCGACTGGAGGCGGATGGCGAGTGCTAGACCGCCGAAGCCGGCTCCGATCACGGCGACGCGGCGGCGCTTCGCGGTCATGCCCACAAGGCTGCCAGGGCCCGGCTGATCGGCACGGGCGGTTTGCCGCTCAAAATCCGGATTTTGTCCCACGGTGTCGATCGTCCCGCATAAAAGCGGCCGATCAGCTCCTCATCAAGACGGTAAAAGTGCTCAAGTATGCGGTAACGTTGCTTGGACTCGGCCGCTCGGAAGAGCATTTTATTGAGCAGGCGGTAGAATCGTCGTTCCCGCCAGAGCCGAAGAGACTCATCGCGCAGAAGCCGGGCCAGAGCGGTGCCGTCATGATTTCGCTGGCCCGCGAGGAAGAATGCGGTCCGGACCGCGTCAGGCAATGAATAACCGGTTGTCGGGTGAAAGAATCCGCCCATGACCCCCAGACGAGCCGGCTCACCCTCCGGCCAGAAGCGGCCGAAGTCGCCGCCCAGGGCCACAGGTAGCACGCCTTTCTCCTCGCGATCGACCTGCGCCACCTTCCAGCCCCGCGACTGCGCATATGTGTCGAGACGTGCACCAACCCGCCCCACGTCCAGTTCGCTGTCGGTCGAATAATATGTGTCTTCGACCAACAAGTTGGTGTCGTCGAACGGCAGGCTGTAGACGAAGCGGTAGCCATCGATCTGTTCAACCGTCGCATCCATGACGATTGGACGTTCAAGCCGGTGGGATTCGGCCAGGACGCAGTCGCGCCCGACGAATTTCTGCCAGGCCACATCGAGAGCCGTGCGCTGCGGATCCGGCAGGACCGGAAAGCCGCGAGCGTCGACGACGCCCATGGCCTTAACCCATTCACCATCGTCGAGCTCCACCCCATCCATAAAGACGGTCTTGATGGCCGTGCCGAGCCGATATTGATCGGGCCGAAGCTGCTCGCGCACATATTGGTCGAGCAAATTCGAGCTGGCGCTGGAATAACCGGTGGCAATCGTCCGCCGACGATCCGGAAAGACGACGTCATAACTTTCCCAACGTTGAAGGACGATCGGGTCGACCAGCCAGCGTTGGTCCATCGCGACGTCGGGATCGAAGAAGGACCAGAGGTGGTTGCCGCCGAAGCTCTCGCCGGACTCGAGCAGCAGCAAGTTCACTTCCGGCCGAAGCTTCGCCAGGACAAGCGCCGCCAGGCATCCGGCAAGGCCGCCACCCGCAATCACCAAATTTGCTTCGCTGCGGCCGCTCATCCTGGCTCCTTACGCACAAGGATCGCCGCTCGCCAATTTATCGTGTAGGCCCCGGAGGATGCCGGTCTTCGCCATTGCCATCTCGATCGTCGCCATGACGGCAATCGTCGCAGCCCGTTATCTGGCTGTAAGCGGCGCTTTCGCCTGGCTGACCGGCCGCGTTCGGCCGGCACTTTACGACGGCAAATCGCGACAAATCCGACGTGAAATAGGCTGGTCGCTGGCGAGCGCTTTTATCTACGGCGCCCCGGCCGGTTTCGTCGCGTGGGCATGGCAGACCTACGGCTGGACCCGGATTTACGAGAACATCAATGATTATCCCCTGTGGTGGCTGCCCACTTCGGTTCTGGTCTATCTGCTCCTCCACGACACCTGGTTCTACTGGACGCATCGCTGGATGCACTCGCCGCGGCTGTTTCGGATCGCCCATGCCGTTCATCATGCCAGCCGACCCCCGACGGCCTGGGCGGCGATGAGCTTTCATCCGCTGGAGGCGATCACGGGCGCCGTGGTCATCCCTGCGCTCGTTCTCCTCATTCCGATCCACTACGCCTCTCTGCTCGTCGTACTCCTGGTGATGACCGTCATGGGCGTCACCAATCACATGGGATGGGAGCTATTTCCCCGCGCGATTGTAGCGGGCCGCGCCGGCGACTGGCTGATCACGGCAAGCCACCATCATCGACACCACCAGCAATATGGATGCAATTATGGGCTCTATTTCAGGATCTGGGACAGGATATGCGGGACCGACCGCGGGCTCGGCTCGTTCGCGCCTGGCGGCCCTGGCCATCGCGCTGGCCTTCCTTCCCGTGCCGGCGGCGGCGGCGGAATTGAACGTGATGCTGCAGGGGCTTCGTAGCAGCCGTGGACAGGTTCACCTGTGCCTCACCCGGAACCCGAGCCACTTCCCCAACTGCGGGACCGATCCCCAGGCCTTGAAACGGAGCGTTCCGTCCGGGCAGGCGTCCTCGCTCAGGATCGAGGTTCCTCCAGGCCAATATTCCCTTTCAGTCATCCATGACGAGAATGGGAATGGCCGGCTGGACACTTTCCTGCGGGTGCCTCGGGAAGGGTTCGGCTTCTCCCGAAATCCCGGCATTCGCATGGGGCCACCGCGGTTTGAAGAGACAAGGTTCATCATGACAAGCGGTGACTCCGCGCAGTCGATCAGAGTGCGATACATCCTTTAGGCCAGATAGATTCGAGCCGGGGTGGGCTCTAACTTGCGTGAGGAGGGGCGAAAGACTGGAACCAATGTCGACCGTCACCTCCTTTTCCGGCGAAATTGCTGAGGATATCGAAGCTGGGACTGCCCTGCCCCCGCTGCACGTCATCCTGGCGGCGCCGCGTGGATTTTGTGCGGGCGTCGAGCGCGCCATTCAGGCGGTCGAGGATGCGCTCTTGCGTTTCGGCGCCCCCGTCTACGTGAGACGACCGATCGTCCACAATCTCGCGGTCGTGCGCGATCTCGAAGCGAAAGGCGCGATTTTCGTCGAGGAACTCGCCGAAATTCCCGCTGGCTCGGTCGTGATCTTCTCTGCCCACGGCGTTGCTCGAGAGGTCGCGCGAGAAGCTGAAGCCATGTCGCTGATCGCCTTCGACGCGGTCTGTCCGCTCGTTCTCAAGGTTCACAACGAGGTGACGCGTCACAGCCGGGATGGGCGGCACGTGATCCTCGTCGGCCATCCGGGCCATCCGGAGGTGGAGGGAACTCTTGGCCAGCTCTCGCCACAGGCGGCCTCGGTGGTGAATTCGCCCGAACAGGTCCTCGCTTTGTCCCTGCCCTCCTCTACGCCCGTCGCTTATGCCGTCCAGACGACCTATTCGGTCGGCGAAGCTCAATCCGTCGTCGATGCGATCCAGGAGCGCTTCGATGACGTGGCTGGGCCGACCGGGAGCGACATCTGCTACGCCACGACCAACAGGCAATCGGCCCTTCTTGCCATCGCCGGCGATACCGACGCGGTGATCGTGGCGGGGGCCGCTTTCTCGTCCAACGCCAACCGCCTCGTCGATCTGGCGAAAGACGCCGGCTGCGCCTCCGTCCAGCTCATCGCCGAAGCGGCCGACATCGACTGGGACCTGCTCGGTGAGGTCCGCACACTGGGTATAACGGCGGCCGCTTCAACGCCCGAGCGAAGCGTCCGAGAGATACTGACCGCACTTGCTGCGCGCTATCGCGTACACATCGAAGAGCGTACGGAAATCATCGAGAATGTTGCCTTCCGCCGCCTTCGGCTGGCCTGAAGCGCGGGCACCTAAACGAGAGATATTCCCCTCTCGCGCAATCTCTAATCCCCGGCGGCGCCTGCTTCGACGACGATCCGTACCGCCTCTGCGGAGCTCGCCGCTTCCAGCCGCGCCAGCATCTGGGCTCGATGCATCTTCACCGTCTTCTCGCTGATTCTCAGCCGCTCGGCGATCTGCTTGTTCCGGAGGCCCTGGGCCATGTGCCGAGCTACTTCCTGCTGTCGCTTCGACAATCGCGCGAAGCGGCTTCGCGCCTGGACGACAGCCTCGTCCGAGCTCGGGTTCACTTCCATTTGCGATCCGATGAAGAAGCTCAACCTCCCGTCGTCATCGTAGACCGGTGCCGTCATGACGGCGTTGACAAAGACGCTGCCGTCCTTGCGATAATTGGTCAGCTGCACGAGGGTCGGTGCCTGGGCCTTTATCGCCTCGGCGAGTTGTCTCGAACGCTGACGCTCGGTCTCGGGTCCCGCCAGCAACCGGCAATTACGCCCGATCACCTCTTCCGGCTGATATTGGGTCAGTTGGACGAAGGCGTCGTTGACGGCGACGATGGGATTGTCGGTTTGATTCGGGTCCGTGAGAATCGTCGGCAAGGGACTGAGATCGATGGCCGCCTTCAGGCGTTTACCGAGACGATTCAAGGTCATGGCCCCTCACCCTAACGCACTTCCTCCAGCCACCATAGCCAGTGATGGACAAACCTGCACGTCACTGCGTCTTCGATCGCAAGGTCGAGGTCGA
>DAINCA010000026.1:0-15265 GCA_036732645.1 Allosphingosinicella sp. | reverse complement strand
GAGCTTTGCTTGACAATATGACCGCCTTGGCACAAGCGACGGAACGAAGCGGCTCGGCGATGACAAGACCGCAACCCCCGGAACATCCATGACCTTTGCCGATCTCGGCCTCTCCGACGAATTGCTCCGAGCCGTAGAGGAATCCGGCTATAACGACCCGACGCCGATTCAACGCCAGGCTATCCCTTCGGTGCTGATGGGCCGGGACATTATCGGTATTGCTCAGACCGGGACCGGCAAGACCGCAGGCTTTGTCCTGCCGATGATCGATATCCTTTCCCAGGGGCGGAGCCGGGCGCGGATGCCGCGTTCATTGATCCTGGAGCCGACCCGCGAGCTCGCCATGCAGGTTGCCGAGAATTTCGAGAAATACGGCAAATATCACAAGCTCAACATGGCGCTTCTGATCGGCGGCACCAACATGGGCGACCAGATCAAGAAGTTGGAAAAGGGCGTCGACGTCCTGATCGCCACGCCGGGCCGGCTGATGGACCTGTTCGGCCGCGGCAAGATCCTCCTGACCGGCTGCAACCTGCTCGTCATCGACGAAGCGGACCGGATGCTCGACATGGGCTTCATTCCCGACATCGAGGAAATCTGCACCAAGCTTCCGGCCAACCGTCAGACGCTCTTGTTCTCCGCGACCATGCCGGCGCCGATCAAGAAGCTCTCAGATCGATTCCTGTCCAATCCCAAGACGATCGAGGTGTCCCGGCCGGCCTCGGCCAACCTGCTGATCGATCAGCGCATCCTGCGCACCGACGCCCGTGGCAAAAGGGATGCCCTGGCGGCCTTGCTGCGATCGGGCGAGGTCAGGACCGCGATCGTCTTCTGCAACCGCAAGACGACGGTGCGCGAACTCAGCACGAGCCTCAAACGGGGCGGTCTCAATGTCGGTCAGATCCATGGCGACATGGAGCAATCGGAGCGGATCCGCGAGCTCGAGCGGTTCAAGGCTGACGAGATCAATGTCCTGATCGCTTCCGATGTCGCCGCCCGCGGTCTCGACATCAAAGGCGTCAGCCACGTCTTCAACTATGACGTTCCATGGCACCCGGACGATTATGTCCATCGCATCGGTCGCACCGGCCGCGCCGGCAAGACCGGAATCGCGATCACCATGGTCACCCCGGCCGACGCCGAGGCGATCGACAATATCCAGAAGCTGACCAGCACGAAGCTGACGGAATATGGCGATGAGCCGAAGGCGACCGCATCGGCGCAGGAGCCGGAGGCGAAGAAGCCGCCTCGGGAGCGTTCGCCACGCGGCGGCAGAGGACGTCGCCCGAAGGCCGAGACGAAAAGCGAGGATATGGCACCGGCGCCGGCGCAAGCCCCGCGTGCCGATCCAGGGCCGAGCCCCCGGCCCGCCCGCGAAGAGGTCGAAACCGAGTCGGCCGACGAAGGCTGGAACGGCCCGGTTCCGAGCTTCCTCGGTCAAGGTTTCGGCCGCTAGAGCCTTCCGGCAAACTCGGCCTGCGACGGTCGTGAACGACAGCCGCCGCCGATCAATCGCGCGACGTGTAGCGCCTTCGGAAACTCGTCGCGAAGTCTTCCAGCCGACCACCGGCGATCGCGCTTCGCAGGCTCTTCATCAAGGCCTGGTAGAAGCCGATATTGTGCTCGGTCATCAGCATCGCTCCCAAAATCTCGCCCGACCTTACGAGGTGGTGGACGTAGGCCCTGCTCCACGTCGCGCAGACCGGGCAATCGCATGAATCGTCGATCGGCCCCTTATCCTCCGCGAAACGCGCATTCTTGATATTGATCGGGCCGTCCCAGGTGAACGCCTGGCCAGTCCGCCCGGATCGGGTCGGAAGCACGCAGTCGAACATGTCGATGCCCCGCTCCACCGCGCCGACGATGTCGTCCGGTTTGCCGACGCCCATCAGGTAACGCGGCCGGTCGGCCGGTAACTGACCGGGCGCGAAATCCAGGCAGGCGAACATGGCTTCCTGACCCTCGCCGACCGCGAGGCCGCCCACCGCATAGCCATCGAAGCCGACCCCGATCAGGGCATCTGCAGAAGCCTGGCGAAGACCTTCGTCGAGCCCGCCCTGCTGGATGCCGAACAATGCGCCTGCATTGCCGAGGCGGTCGAAAGCCTCGCGTGACCGGCCGGCCCAGCGCATCGATCGTTCCATGGCGGCCACCTGAAGCTCGCGCGGCGAAGTGGTCGGGACCAGTTGGTCGAAGGCCATGACGATGTCCGAGCCGAGCAGGGTCTGGATATCCATCGAACGTTCCGGACTGAGCATGTGCCGGCTGCCGTCGAGATGACTGGCGAAGGCGACTCCTTCCTCGCTCACCTTGCTGAGCTCCGACAGGCTCATTACCTGATATCCGCCGCTGTCGGTGAGGATCGGCCCACCCCAGCCCATGAACGCGTGGAGACCGCCCAAGCGGGCGACCCGCTCCGCACCGGGCCTCAGCATCAGATGATAAGTGTTGCCGAGAATGATGTCGGAACCGGCGGCGCGAACGTCGGCCGGCTTCATAGCCTTCACCGTCGCCGCCGTCCCGACCGGCATGAAGGCCGGCGTGCGGATCTCACCCCGGCGCATCCTGATCGTGCCGGTCCGGGCGGCGCCGTCGGTTGCGGAAATGTCGAAGGCGAAACGGGTGTCGTCGGTCATGGCGGCTCCTACCTTTTAGGCGGGGAGAAGCAAACTCGAGTCGCCATAGGAATAGAAACGATAATCGGCGGCAATGGCGTGAGCATAAGCTTCCCGCATCACTTCCAGGCCCATCAGTGCCGACACCAGCATGAACAAGGTCGAGCGCGGCAGATGGAAGTTGGTGAGGAGGCCGTCGATCGCTCGAAAGCGGTAACCCGGGGTGATGAAGATCGCGGTGTCGCCTTCGAACGGCATGATCCTGCCGCTCTCGTCGGCGGCGCTCTCCAGAAGCCGAAGGGAAGTCGTGCCGACGGCGATGAGCCGCCCGCCGCTTCGACGCGCAGCATTGAGCCGTTCGGCCGTCTCGGCCGGAATCCGTCCCCACTCGCTGTGCATGCGATGTTCGGCGGTATCGTCCACCTTCACCGGGAGGAACGTTCCGGCACCGACGTGGAGCGTCAAAGTCTCGTGCCGAACCCCCGCCGCTTCGAGCCCGGCCATCAGCCGCGGCGTGAAGTGGAGCGCCGCGGTCGGCGCCGCAACGGCACCTTCGTCGCGGGCGAACATCGTCTGATAATCCTCGACGTCGCGGGCGTCGGTGGACCGCCTACCGGCGATGTAGGGCGGCAGCGGCATCCGGCCGGCGCGTTCGAGCAGCAATTCCACCGGCTCATCGCCATGAAAGAGGAGCAGAGCGGACCCGTCCGCTGCTTTCTCGACGGCGCTGGCCGAAACCCCGGCACCGAACTCGATCCTGTCGCCCTCGCGAACCCTCTTCGCATTGCGCAGGAAGGCGCGCCAGGCGCGAGGCCCTTCTCTTTTGTGAAGCGTGGCACCGATGCTGGCGTCGCCGCGCCGGCCTTCGAGCTGGGCCGGAATCACCTTCGTGTCGTTGAAGACCAAAACGTCTCCAGGACCGAGCAGATCGGGCAGATCGAGGACGTGATGGTCGGAAAGATTCGATCCACGAACCACCAGCAGGCGAGCGGAATCGCGCGGGCTGGCCGGGCGAAGCGCGATCCGGTCCTTTGGGAGATCGAAGTCGAACAGGTCGACCCGCATTGGGCAGTCCGCTTACTGCGAAGGCGGAGTCGGAGCCGCTTCCGGTAAATTGAGGGCAGCATCGGCCGGCGGCGGAGGAGTCCGCGGGCGTCCGGCAGCAATCAGCTCCGCCGCCGGCAGAGCCGGAACGTTGTCCGATCCGATCGAGGCGCGAACGATCCGCGTCGGATTGCTCGGCGGCTCACCGCGTTCGATCGCGTCGATGAAGTTCATCCCCTGAATCACCCGGCCGAAGACGGTGTAGGACCGGTCCATGAACAAACGCGAGGTGAACATGACATAGAACTGACTGTTGCCGCTGGCTTCCTCCTCGGTTCGGGCCATCGCCACGGCGCCACGAAGGTGCGGAAGGCCGCGCTCGGCGACCAGGCTAGGCAGCTCTGATCCGCCTCCGCCGGTCCCGGTCGGATCGCCGCCCTGTGCCATGAAGCCTTCGATCACCCGATGGAAGGTCAGGCCGTTGTAGAAACCGCGCCGTGTCAGCGTCTTGATTCGTTCGACATGAGCGGGCGCCGCATCCGGCCGAAGCTGAATCGCGACGCGGCCGCCGGTCGAAAGATCGAGATACCAGATATTCTCAGGCTCGGCGGGTGGAACCGGGCGAGCGGCCGGAGGAAGCTGCGCCGGCGCCTGAGCATAAGACCCGCCCGCGAAAACAAGGCCGGCCAGAGCGGCGAGGAACGACAACAGACGCATTTTCAATTTCCCGAATTTAGCGGCGCTTTGCAGAGCCTAAAACGATCGCCTTTGTCTCTCAAGCAGATCAGCTTCCCTTGCGCCCGATTTCCTGAACCCGACGTGACACCTGATCGACCACGGCCGCCGGCACGAAGGGGCGTATGTCGCCCCCGTACAAGGCAATCTCCTTCACCAGCCGGGAGGCGATCGGCTGAAGCGAGACGTCGGCCATCAGGAAGACCGTCTCGATCTCGGCATTGAGCTGCTGATTCATCCCCGCCATCTGATATTCATATTCGAAATCCGCCACAGCCCTCAGCCCGCGGATGATCAGCGACGCACCCTCGCGAACGGCAAAGTCCATCAGCAGGGAATCGAAGGAAACGACGCTGATTTCGCCGGGCAATTCCCGTGTTTCCCGGACGACCATATCGAGCCGCTCCTCGATGGAAAACATCGGTGACTTGGAGGGATTAGTCGTCACGCCGATCACGAGCCGGTCGACGAGGTGCGCGGCCCGGCGAATGATATCCATATGGCCGTGGGTGATCGGATCGAACGTCCCTGGATAGACCCCTGTCCTCATCACTGCCCCCTTCGACCCTGGCTTCCCCGCGGAATCTGCCGTCAATGGTCGCGCTTAACGGCGAAGTGCGCAACCGCGCGAAGCAGATCGGCTTCGGCGCCATGATTGCGCAGATGATCGACCGCCTGCTCGACCAGTGCCGACGCCTGCTGACGGGCCCGCTCGGGGCCCAGCAACGACACGAAGGTCTCCTTGCCGGCCGCGGCATCCTTGCCGACCCTTTTGCCCGCTTTTTCCTCATGACCTTCATGATCGATCAGGTCATCGGCGATCTGGAAGGCCAATCCAACGTCACGCGCATAACCACGAAGAGCCGTCCGCCCGTCCACGGGCACCCGACCCATGATCGCCCCGGCTTCCAGGCACCAACCGATGAGGGCCCCCGTCTTCAGTTGCTGGAGTCGGGTTACCGTAGCGAGATCGAGATCCGTCTCCGCCGCCATCAGGTCCATCATCTGACCGCCCGCCATGCCGGCGGGTCCGGCCGCCTTGGCCAGCTCCGCCACCAGCTCGACGCGAACGAACGGGTCTTCGTGGGTGGCCTCCTCCGCAAGCAATTCGAACGCCAATGCGTGGAGCGAGTCCCCGGCCAGGATAGCGGTGGATTCGTCGAAGGCGCGATGAACGGTCGCTTTGCCCCGACGCAGATCGTCGTCGTCCATACAGGGAAGATCGTCATGGATCAGCGAATAAACGTGGACGCATTCGACGGCGAGGCCGACGCGGATCGCCCGCTCGCGGGCGACGTTGAAAAGATCGCAGGCGGCGACGACGAGGACGGGACGAATTCTCTTGCCCCCACCAATCGCCGCGTGACGCATGGCCTGGTAAAGGCGGGCACGGGAATCCTCGGGCACTCCCAGCAAGGCGTCGAAAGCGCGATCTACCTCGGCGCTGACCTCGGCGAGCGCCGGTTTAAGAACATCAGAGCTCCCAATCACGATTCGCCTAGTCGCCGCCAAAGGGGACGGTACCCGCGGGTGTGCCGTCGCGGCCGAACTGGATCTTCTCGATCTTCGCCTGGGCCGCCTGAAGTCGAGCTTCGCATTGCTGCTTGAGACGATCGCCCTCGCTGTACAGCTCGATCGCCTCGTCGAGTGAAGCTTCCCCGCTCTCCAGCTTGCGAACGATCTCCTCGAGCCGTTTCAAGGCGGCTTCGAAGCTAAGCTGGGAGACGTCCTGGGGCTCTTCGGGCATGGCGGCAGCATTGGCCCCGCCCGCCTTCACGGTCAAGCCGACGGGGCGCGGGAGAACCATGCGGTGCCGTCGCGCACCTCTCGCACTGCCCTTCCAGCCTTTTCCAGCCATCGCAGATGGGCCATCGCCTCGCCCGTGGCGAGACCGTAGACACTGTCATCGATCCGGCGGCCGAACAGGACGGTGAAACAGTCGACCGCGCGCCGTGGCTCGGCAAGATGTTCCTCGAGCGCGTCCAGCCGGCCATGATGGCCGTCGGCCAAGGCGTCGAGGCGCGCATGGAGGCCGGTAAACGGTTCGCCATGGGCGGGCAGGACGAGAAGGTCCGCCGGCAAAGTGCGAAGGCGGGCGATGGAATCGAGCCAGTCGCCCAGCGGGTCGGCGTCGGGTTCGCTGAGGCTCAAGGAGACGTTGGACGTGATCCGCGGAAGCACCTGGTCACCCGCGATCAGTAAGCCAGCCGCTTCGTCGAACAGGCAGGCATGCTCGGGCGAATGGCCGCTTCCCATCACCACCTGCCACTCACGTTCGCCGATCACGACCCGATCGCCATCGCACAGGCGAACGAAACTCACTGGGATCGGGCTGACGACCGAAGCGAAGCGGCCCCAGCCTTTGCCAGCCTCGGCCGCGATCCGATCCTCATCCCAGCCGGCAAGGCGCCAGTAATCGAACGCCTCCGCGGGCGGCGTGTCGCGTATGTCGGTGGTGAGCATTCTCGCGGTCAGCCATTCGGCCCGGCTCATCCACAATTTCACGCCGAACTTGTGCGTCAGCCAGCCGGCGAGCCCGACATGATCGGGATGGAAATGGGTGCAGATGACCCGGTTGATCTTCCGGCCTTGGATCGGACCGGCAAACAGGAGCTTCCACGCCTCCTTCGCCGGCGCGATCTTCAACCCGGTGTCGACGATGGCAACGCCGTCGCCGTCGTCGAGGATCCAGACATTGATGTGGTTGAGAGAGCCCGGCACCGGCAGCCGCGCCCAACCAATGCCATCGGCGATACCAATGATGGATCCGGCTTCGGGGCCGCTCCGCCCGAGCGGATAAGTCAATCCGCGGTGCGTTACGGACGGGTCCGCAAGCGACGCGTCCGGCCCGGCCGGCCCGTCGTCGGGTCCCGCAGGCTCAGCTGCGGAAGAGGTTGTCAACGTCCGGGCGGGACTCGCCGGTCTCTTCACCGCCTTCGGCAGCATGGGCAGCCTCGGCATCGCGAACAGCCTGCTCACGCTCGGCGCGAAGCTCCTCGATCAGGGCATCGCGATCACGATCGAAATCGGCGTCACGGCGCACTGGATCGGTGCCTGCGGCCTTTGCGGCCTTGGCAACGGCCGCGTCCAGTTCGCGCTGAGTCGTCAGGCCCAACGTTACCGGATCCTTCGGCTGGATATTGGCGATGTTCCAGTGGGTCCGCTCACGAAGCGCCTGGATCGTCGTCCGGGTGGTCCCGATGAGCTTGCCGATCTGTCCGTCGGACAGTTCGGGGTGGTTGCGGATCAGCCAGGCGACGCCGTCGGGCTTGTCCTGGCGCTTGGAGACCGGGGTGTAACGCGGTCCCTTGGTGCGAAGCGCCTTGTCCGGCTCGCGGTGCATCTGCAGCCGGTAGCTCGGGTCGTTCTGGCCGCGCTCGATTTCCTCCATCGTCAGCTCGCCTGAGCGCAGAGGATCGCGGCCCGTCAGCTTGGTCGCGGCGGCGTCGTCCGCAATCGCCTGCACCTCGAGAATGTGCAGGCCACAAAATTCAGCGATCTGCTGAAACGTCAGGGCGCTATTGTCGACGAGCCAACTTGCGGTGGCGTGGGGCATGAGCGGTTGAGCCACGTGGTCCTCCAGAAACGATAAGGGCCGCCCCTCGCGGAGCGGCCGTGCCTGGCGGCGATTTAGGCGCTGGCGGGGTACGAAGCAAGCCAAAGCTGCAGGTTCAATGCCTGAGCAGCGGATCGGTTGCCACTGGCCCGGAGGCTCCTTATTTGCCTGCAGCAAAGGAGTTTTCGGACATGTTTCTCATAGCCTTCGCTTTGGCAGCACCGGCTTTGCCGCCGCAGCCTATGACGGTGGCGATAGTTCAGGACGCGATCACCGACCGGATCAGCGCTTATGCGACGCTGAGGGATGGCGACAGCCGGCTTGTCATCGGCTGCGACCGCGCCGGCGGGGACATCAGGGTTACGGTCCACAGCGACCGCTGGCTGGTCCGCGGGGCGCTCTTCTACGGCCATCGCAACTTCACCCACCGATTCGACCGGAATCGGCCGCGCCGCCAGTTGTGGATCCCCGACGATCGGTCGGCGACTTTGGTCAAGGACCGCCGAGTCACGCCGTTCCTTCGCGCCATGGCCAATTCGAGCCAATTGGTAGTCAGAATGAGGGACGTCGAGGATCACTGGTTCGACACGAGGTTCCGGTTGAACCAGGTCCGTCCTGCTCTGGATCAGGTTCTCCAGGCCTGTCGGCGCCAGGATATGGCCGAACGCGTGCTCGGCGAGGCCTGACGGCCGCGGATGCCCCTCGATCATCTTCGAAGACTCGAAGCGGAGTCGATCCACATCTTCCGTGAGGCCGTCGCGGAAGCCGAGCGTCCGGTCATGCTGTTTTCGGCCGGGAAAGACAGCGTCGTGATGCTTCATCTGGCGCGCAAGGCCTTCTTTCCGATCGCTCCGCCCTTTCCCCTTCTCCATGTCGACACGGGATGGAAGTTTGCTGAAATGTATCGGCTTCGGGACGAAGCTGCGGCGAACGCCGGAATGGAGCTGATCGTCCATCGAAACCCGGAAGCCGAGGCCAAAGGCATCAACCCTTTCGACCACGGTTCTGCCGTGCATACGGAAATCTGGAAGACGGAAGGGCTCAAACAGGCGCTCGACCAGAACGGCTTCGACGTCGCTTTCGGTGGCGCTCGGCGAGACGAAGAAGCGAGCCGGGCCAAGGAGCGGATCTTCTCGTTCCGAACGGCCGGCCATGGCTGGGATCCGCGACGCCAGCGGCCCGAACTCTGGAATCTCTACAACGGCCGGATCGGGCGCGGCGAAAGCCTTCGCGTCTTTCCCTTGTCGAACTGGACCGAACGCGACGTCTGGGACTATGTCCGACAGGAAGCCCTCGAGGTCGCTTCCCTCTATTTTGCCGCTGACCGGCTCGTGGTCGATCGTGACGGTTCTTTGATCATCGTCGATGATGACCGCTTCCGCCTGGCCGAAGGTGAAGCGCCGGTCATGCGTCGCGTGAGAGTCAGGACCCTGGGCTGCTATCCGCTCACCGGCGCCATGATCAGCGATGCGGAGACGGTGGAACAGGTGGTCGCCGAGATGGACGGAGACCGAAGCTCGGAGCGGGCCGGGCGCCTGATCGACCGCGATTCAACGGCGTCGATGGAGCGCAAGAAGAAGCAGGGCTATTTCTGATGCCGTCTTTGCTTCGCCTGCTCACCTGCGGCTCGGTCGACGACGGCAAGTCGACCCTGATTGGGCGACTGCTGAGCGACGCCGAAGCCATACCGGAAGATAGGCTTCGCGGCGTCACCGATCTGTCGCTGCTCGCCGACGGTCTCGAGGCGGAGCGCGAACAGGGCATTACGATCGATGTCGCCCATATCTTCTTCCGGACGAAGAAAAGGCGCTTCATCCTCGCCGACACACCCGGGCACGAACAATATACAAGAAACATGGCGACCGGCGCTTCGAATGCCGAGCTCGCCATCGTCCTCGTCGACGCCACCAAAGGCGTTCTCACCCAAACCCGCCGCCACCTTACGATTGCTCGCTTGCTCGGAATTCGGAGTTTCGTCCTCGCCGTAAACAAGATGGACCTTGTCGGTTTCAGCCAGGGGATTTTCGAGACTATCCGCGGCGAATTCGCCAAGGTCGCGGAAAGTCTGGAGATCGAGGCGATCACCGCGATCCCGGTTTCCGCGCTTCGCGGCGACAATGTCGCCCTTCGATCCGATGCCGCGCCCTGGTATGAAGGCCCGACCCTGCTCGGCCACCTCGAACAGGTCGAACCCGAGAGCGCCTCGACTCTGACCGACTTTCGGATGCCGGTTCAATATGTGATCCGCGACGGCGCCGAGCGACTCTATGCGGGAACGATTGCGAGCGGCACGGTCCGCTCGCGCCAGGAGATCGCCGTCGCCCCATCGGGCAGAACGACCACAGTCGCCCGGATCGTCGGAAGCGGCGGTGAGACCGATCAGGCGGAAGCGGGCGAAGCGGTCGCGATCGCGTTCGAGGATCAGGTCGACTGCGCGCGCGGTGACCTCTTGTCGTCCGGAAATCCAGTTCAATCCGCCGACCAGTTCGAGGCGAGCATCATCTGGATGGCCGAAGACGAGCTTCTGCCAGGCCGCCATTATCTGCTGAAGATCGGCACTCAGACAGTTCCGGCAACGGTCCAGTCGATCAGGCACAGGCTCGGCATCGACACGCACTCCCAGCTGGCGGCCAGGACCCTGGCCTTGAACGAAATCGGCGTCGTCAATGTCGCCACAGGGCGACCCATCACGTTCGAGCCTTATGCGCAAAATCGCACTTTGGGCGGCTTCATCCTCATCGATCGGGTCACCAACGCGACGGCGGCCGCCGGACTGATCCACTTCGCGCTCAGGCGGTCGCTGAATCTCCACGAGCAGGCCCTGACGGTGAGTCCCGAGCGACGGGCGGCGCTGAAAGGCCAGGAGCCGAAGTTACTCTGGTTCACCGGCCTGAGCGGCGCCGGCAAGTCCACCATCGCCAATCTCGTCGAAGCCGGACTATTGGCGCGCGGGCGACACACCTTTCTCCTCGACGGCGACAATGTCCGGCTTGGGCTGAACAAGGACCTCGGATTCACAGACGCCGATCGGGTCGAGAATATTCGACGAACCGGGGAAGCCGCAAAGCTGATGCTGGATGCCGGACTGATCGTCCTGACCGCCTTCATCAGCCCGTTCCGGGCGGAACGCGATATGGTACGGCGGATGGTGCCTCCCGGCCGGTTCGTCGAGATTTTCGTCGATACACCTCTCGAGGAAGCCGAACGGCGCGATTCCAAGGGCCTTTACCGCAAGGCTCGCGCCGGGCAGTTGACCAATTTTACCGGGATCGATTCGCCCTACGAGGCGCCACCTGATCCCGAAATCCGAATAGATACGCTCGCGATGACGGCCGAACAGGCGGCGGAGTCGATCCTTGAATATATCGACCGCGAGATCGGCTGATCCAGCTGAGCTACTGCGCCACCGCTCCAGCGACCTCATTGATCGCCCGGCTGATGTCCCTGGGGCTGAACGGTTTGGTGAGCACCGTGACGTTGGCCGGCTTGCGGGCGATGGATTCGGCATCGGCGTAGCCGCTGATGATGATTCCCGGCAGATCCGGACGGATCACGCGGGCCCGAATCAGGGCCTCACCGCCTGAAAGCAGCGGCATCGCATAATCCGTGACGACCAGATCGTAGTCGTCGGGCGCCGATTCGAGCAGACGGAGCATGGTCTGACCATCGGCGACTGCCTCGACCTGGTGGCCGAGATCCTCGAGCATGGCAGCCGTAGTCTCGCGGACCGCGTCGTGATCGTCGACGAGCAGGATGCGCAGCGGCCGGCTCTCGCCGAACTCGGCTTCGGGATGCGCTCGAGAATCCTTTCCCGACGCCGGCTGGTCGGCGCGTGGGAGCCAGATCTCGACGCTCGTTCCCTCACCCACCTGGCTTCGAATATGAAGCGCTCCGCCCGACTGACGAGCGAAGCCATAGACCATCGACAAACCAAGCCCGGTGCCCTTGCCCATGTCCTTTGTCGTGAAGAACGGCTCGGTCACCTGTTCCAGCAATTCGGGCGGAATCCCGCAGCCCGAATCTTCGACGGTGAGGACGACATAGTCGCCGGGCGCCAGACCCAGATCGTTGCGCGGTGCCATCGGCCTGTTCTCCGCGCGGACGGTGATGGCTCCGCCGTCCGGCATGGCGTCTCGCGCATTGATGATGAGGTTCATCAACGCCAGCTCGAGCTGGGTCTCGTCCGCATAAGCGCACCAGATATCGTCTTGCGTCGTCCAGTCGAGCTGGACAAGGCCGCCAAGCGTATGGGTGAGCAGGTCGGTGACCCGGATCGAGAGGTGGCCGACGTCGACCGAAGCCGGCTGCAGTTGCTGGCGGCGAGCGAAGGCGAGAAGGCGTCCGACAAGCTCCGATCCCTGTTCGGCTGCATGCCGGGTCATGCCGATGATCTTCTTGTGATCATCTTCGAGCGGCAGCCGCCGCTCGATCAACGCGATTCCTCCAAGAACGGCAGCCAGCAGATTGTTGAAATCATGGGCAATACCGCCGGTTAGCTTGCCGATTGCGTCCATCTTGCGGACATGGAGAAGCTCTTCCTCCAGAGTCTTGCGATCAGTAACATCGAGCAACGTTCCAGCGAAATGGGAAGGCGACCCATCCGCGCCGCGGATCAGGACCGCCTGATCGAGGAAATGCTTGTACTGGCCATCGGCGCAGAGCCAGCGATATTCGATCGCCATCGCACCGGTTCGCGATCTTTCTTCGATCGCCTTGAGGACATTTGCGCGGTCATCGGCGTGAAGTCGATCGACCCAGAGGCCGGGATTCTCCTCGACCTCGTGGAACTCGAATCCTGTGACTGCGGCAAAGTTGCCCCCGACGAACTGTGGGACTCGCGGCGAGGCGTCGGCGGCCTCGAGATAGAAGATGATCGGCAGCGACTGGATGATCGCGGTTTGTCTTTGCTCGACGAGCCGCAATTCCTGCTCGACCCTGAGTCGCTCGGTATTGGCCCGCAGGTTCGCGTCGAGAAGCTGCTGCTCTTGGTGCGCCTTGCGCTCGATCTCGCGGGTCTTTTCGAACAGATCGACGAACACGGCCACCTTCGAGCGAAGCACGACCGGTTCGACCGGCTTGAAGACGTAATCCACCGCGCCCATCGTGTAGCCGCGGATCAGGTGCTTGGTTTCCTTGTTGACCGCCGAAAGAAAGACGATCGGTATTCGCTTCGTCTGCTCGCGGCCGCGAATGATCTGGGCCGTCTCGTAACCATCCATCCCGGGCATGAAGACGTCGAGCAGGATGACGGCGAACTCCTCCTTCAGGAGGTGGCGGAGCGCCTCCTCGCCCGATGAGGCGACGACCACATCCGCGAGATCCTCGAGCACGTTCTGGACGGCAAGGAGGTTGCGTTCGTCATCGTCGACGACGAGAACGCGGGCTCGATCGGCAACGGCGGCGCCGGCAGTATCGCCGGTCACCTCATCGGTCTTGGCCACGGCCGTCGCCCCCACAGGAAAACTCGCATTCATTCCTTATTCCGCTGCAGTCTGCGCTGCCGGCTGAACGCGAGATAGCGATCCGTCGTTGCGAACCTTGCCTAGCCACACGCGAAGAAGGGCGAGCAGGAGATCGATGTCGACCGGCTTGGCGATATAATCCGAGGCACCGGCATCCAGGCACTTCTGCCGGTCACCCTTCATCGCCTTCGCTGTCACGGCAATCAGCGGCACGTCCTTGATGGCCGACCGCTGCCGGATCTGCTGCATGGTCTCGTATCCGTCCATCTCGGGCATCATGATATCGATGAGAGCAATGTCTATGTCCGGCGTCTGTTCGAGGATGAGGATGCCGTCGCGCCCCCGTTCGGCATGAAGCACGTCGACGTCGTAGCTCTCTAGGACGCTCGTCAGGGAGTAGATGTTCCTTATGTCGTCGTCGACGATCAGGATTTTGGCCCCAGCGAGCTCGGGAACGGCACGGTCGTCGACAGCGGCGGCCGCTGCTGGCGCCCGGGTACGCCGGGAGCGCCGGCGAGCCTTGTTCTGCTCGCGGATCCGCTTGAAGATCTTTGCGAGCTCCTCCTGAGCCGCCGGTTTCTCGACGACGCTGAGGGCCCCGAGATCCGTCACTGACGAGAGATCCTCCGCCCCGGAGATGACGTGGACAGGTATGCCCGTGGTCTGCGGATCGTGCTTGAGCAGATCGAGCAGAACGAAGCCGTTGATGTCGGCGAGGCCGAGATCGAGGGTGATCGCGTCGGGCTGAAGCTTTCTCGCCATGTTGAGGGTGCCGGCCCCAGCCGTCGAGATCACGCCCTTTAGGCCTGCCTCGTGCGCCATTTCGAGGAGCACCGACGCGAAGGTCACGTCATCCTCGACGATGAGGATGAAGGGCACGTTGCCCAGCGAATCGCGATCGTCGGTCACTTCAAGGGTGGTCGGAAGCGCCGTGGGGACGGCAGCACCGCTATTCTCGTAGCTTGCGGCCATGCTGCCGATCGTCGGCGCGGCGACCGCGACCGCCTCGAGCGGGACGAACAAGGTGAAGGTCGAGCCCTCGCCAGGCTTGGAACGCACCTTCAGCTCGCCACCGAGCAAGCGGGCGATCTCGCGGCTGATCGACAGGCCAAGGCCGGTGCCGCCATATTTGCGGCTGGTCGTGCCGTCGGCCTGCTGGAAAGCCTCGAAGATAAGCTTCTGCTTGTCCTCCGGAATGCCGATCCCGGTATCGGTGACCGAAATCTCGATGGCCTGGTCGAAGTTGCGGAGCACCGGATGGTTGCTGCTCCAGCCACTTTCCACGCAACGGACGTCGAGCGTGACTCCGCCTTCCTGGGTGAACTTGAAGGCGTTGGAGAGGAGATTGAGGACGATCTGCTGAAGCCTCTTCTCGTCGGTCCGGATCGTGTCCGGCAGCTTGCCGTCGAACTTGACCTTGAAGTTGAGCCCCTTGTCGGCAGCCAGCTGGCGGAAGGTCCGCTCCATATGCTGCTTGAGGGCGCTCAACGGCATGTCACCGAGCTCGATCGACACCGTCCCCGATTCGATCTTCGAAAGATCGAGGATGTCGTTGATCAGGCTCAGAAGATCCGATCCCGCGCCGTGGATAGTACGCGCGAATTCGGTCTGCTTGGCGTTGAGATTGCCCTGCGGATTGTCGGCCAGCAATTTGGAAAGGATGAGCAACGAGTTGAGCGGGGTCCGGAGCTCGTGAGACATGTTGGCGAGGAATTCGGACTTGTATTTCGAAGTCAGGGCAAGCTGCTCGGCTTTCTCCTCGATCGCTCGCCGAGCCATGTCGATCTCGATATTCTTCGCTTCGACCTGCTTCTTCTCGTTCTCGAGCAACTGCGCCTTTTCCTGCAGCTCCT
>DAINCA010000025.1:0-15689 GCA_036732645.1 Allosphingosinicella sp. | reverse complement strand
CCGGCAAGGTGACGAGCGGCGGCTTTTCGCCGAGTCTCGAGGCGCCGATCGCCATGGCCTATGTGCCAACCCCGTCCGCAGCCGAAGGCAGCAAGATCGCGATCGCCCAACGCGGCAAGGACTTCGCGGCGACGGTGGTTCCGATGCCTTTCGTCCCCCACAAATATGTCCGCAAGGGAGCGCCCAAATGACGGTTTATTATACGAAGGAGCATGAGTGGGTGAGTGTCGAAGCCGACACCGCGACTATCGGCATCACCGATTTTGCTCAGGGCCAATTGGGCGACGTCGTGTTCGTCGAGGTTCCCGAGGCGGGACGCAAGGTCAGCCGCGGCGGCGAGGCAGCGGTGGTGGAATCGGTCAAGGCGGCTTCGGACGTCTATTCGCCGGTCGGTGGCGAGGTCATCGAAGGAAACCAGGCGCTGGTCGACGATCCCGCTCTGGTCAATTCTGATCCGGAAGGGGAAGGATGGTTCTTCAAGCTTCGGCTCGAGGACACCGCCGAGGTCAATGATCTGCTCAACGCCGACCAGTATAAAGAATATTGCGCGAGCCTCTGACAGCGTGGACCCGCGAACCGATTCACCCAGGTTAGTTGCGATGGCGTTCCGAGGAGCCGCCGGCGCGTTCGCGGGTTGCGACATCATGGTCCTGAATGAGGAATCCCTGCCATGGTGAACGCCGCGTCGAGCTGGTCAGCGACCGATTATGCCCAGAACGCGGCTTTCGTCCCCGAGCTCGGCGAAAAGGTCCTTCAGTTGCTCGCGCCTCAACCGGGCGAACTGATCCTCGACGTCGGCTGCGGCGACGGCACGCTGACCGCCAGGATCGCCGAAGCGGGCGCTCGGGTCATCGGCCTCGATTCATCGGAGGAGATGGTCGAGGCGGCGCGGGCGCGGGGAATCGACGCCTTCGTCGCTGACGCCGAGGCGCTTGATCTGCCGGGGCAGGCGGAACGGTTCGGCGAATTCGACGCGGTCTTCTCCAATGCCGCCTTGCACTGGATGCTCGATCCGGACGCGGTGGCCACGGGAATCTTCGATTCGCTGAAGGAGGGTGGCCGCTTCGTCGGTGAAATGGGCGGATCGGGCAACCTCGCCGCGATCCGCGGTGCGCTTCGCGACGAGCTCCAGTCTCGCGGCTACGGGATCCCGGAGAACGACCCACATTGGTATCCCGGTCCAGAGGAATTCACGCGTCTGTATGGCGTCGCCGGCTTCGTCGACATCCAGGCGGAGTTGATCGAGCGGCCGACCCCGCTTCCGACCGGAATCCAGGGATGGGTCAAGACGTTCCGCGCCGGGCTGATGGATGTGGCGATGGTGCCGGCCTGGGAGCGCGGCCCACTGGCGGAAGCGGTCGAGCAGCGGCTGGCTCCCGATCTGCTTGGGTCGGACGGTCTGTTCTACGCCGATTATGTGAGACTCCGGTTTTCGATGAGGAAGCCGGGTTAGAAGCGGCCCCTCCAGAAGGGGGGTTGGGGGAGTATCCGAATGCGTTATCTGCCTTTGTCCGATTCAGATCGTCAGCAGATGCTGGCCACCATCGGCGTATCGTCGGTCGACGATCTTTTCGTCGACGTGCCGGAGGCCGCTCGGCTCGACGGCACGATCCACGGGCTCCCTGATCATGCCAGCGAGATGGCGGTCGAAAGGCAGCTCTCCGCATTGGCCGCGCGCAACATGTCGGCGGGACAGGTCCCCTTCTTTCTGGGCTGCGGCGCCTATCGCCATCATGTTCCCGCCAGCGTCGACCACATCATCCAGCGCGGCGAGTTTCTGACGAGCTACACGCCCTATCAGCCGGAGATTGCTCAGGGCACGCTCCAGATGCTGTTCGAATTCCAGACGCAGGTGGCCCGTCTTTATGGCTGCGACGTCGCCAATGGCTCGATGTATGACGGCTCCACGGCCTGCTGGGAGGCGATCGTCATGGCACGCCGGGTGACCAGGCGCGGCAAGGCGATCCTGTCGAGCGGCCTTCACCCGCATTATGTTTCGGTCGCCCGGACGATGGCGCGGTTCACGGGCGATCGCCTGGAATGCGAGTTGCCGAGCCTGAGCGCGCGAACCGATATCGAGGCGCTGATCGGGGCGATCGACGACGAGACTTCCTGCGTCGTCGTCCAATATCCCGACATTCTCGGCCGGATCGACGATCTCGGTCGGCTGGCCGAGGCGGCCCATGCTCGCAAGGCGTTGTTGATCGCGGTGGTCACCGAGCCGGTGGCGCTGGGAGCGATCCGTTCGCCTGGCGAGATGGGCGCCGACATCGTCGTCGGCGAAGGTCAGTCTATCGGCGTCGGACTTCAGTTCGGCGGCCCCTATGTCGGCCTGTTCGCCTGCTCGGATAAGCTGGTTCGCCAGATGCCTGGCCGGCTTTGCGGCGAGACCGTCGATGCCGAGGGCAAGAGGGGTTTCGTTCTGACCCTTTCCACGCGCGAGCAGCATATCCGGCGGGAGAAAGCGACGTCGAACATCTGCACCAGTTCGGTGCTGTGCGCCTTGGCGTGGACGGCGCACATGACCCTGCTCGGCGAGAAGGGCCTTCGACAGCTCGCCGAGGCGAATCATCGCAAGGCGGTCGCGGCCGCCGAACGGCTGTCGGAAGTGCCGGGGGTCTCCCTGGTCAACGACACTTTCTTCAATGAATTCACGCTCCGTCTCGAGAAAGAGGCGAGGCCCATCGTCCGGACGATGGCGGAGAAAGGCGTCCTGGGCGGCGTGTCGCTCGGCCGCCTCTACCCAAATGCGCCGGAGCTGGAACAGGGGCTCGTCGTCGCCGTGACCGAGACGGTGAGCGATGAGGATATCGACGCTCTGGCTGGAGCGCTGAAGGAGGCGCTGGCATGAGCATGAATCGCGAAGGACGGCCGACCCGGCCTGAGGCCGCCGAAGGCAGTTCCGATACCTGGACCGGCAATCGCGCCTTGATGCTCGAAGAGCCCTTGTTGTTCGAGATCGGCGATCCGGAGTCGACGGGCGTCGATTTCGACGCACTGCCGCAAGGCCGCATTGGGATTGAGGGCAAGGACCGGCTCGGCGAATTGCGCCGCAACCGCCCGATCGGCCTTCCTGGACTGTCGGAACCGGAGATGGTCCGGCATTATACGCGCCTTTCCCGGCAGAATTACGCGATCGACCTCGGCCTGTTTCCGCTCGGGTCGTGCACGATGAAGCATAATCCTCGATTGAACGAGAAAGTGGCGCGGCTGCCCGGGTTCGCCGACATCCATCCGTTGCAGCCCACCGAAACCGTCCAGGGTGCCTTCAAGCTCATCTTCGAGCTCGGCGAGTGGCTGATCCGCCTGACCGGAATGCATTCGGTCGCGATGAGCCCCAAGGCCGGCGCTCATGGCGAGCTTTGCGGCCTGCTCGCCATCCGATCGGCCCTGGAAGCGCGCGGCGATGCCCGTGAAGTCATATTGGTTCCTGAAAGCGCCCATGGCACCAATCCCGCCACGGCCGCCTTCGCCGGTTATCGGGTCGAGAATATCCCGGCCACCGCCGCGGGCCGGGTCGACCTCGAGGCGCTCAGGGCGAGGCTCGGTCCGGATGTGGCGGGGGTGATGATCACCAATCCCAACACCTGCGGCCTGTTCGAGCCCGAGATGATCGAGATTTCGCGGGCAGTCCACGACGCCGGTGGCCTGGTCTATTGCGACGGTGCCAATTTCAACGCCATCGTCGGCCGGGTGCGGCCCGGCGATCTCGGCATCGACGCGATGCACATCAACCTCCACAAGACCTTCTCGACGCCGCACGGCGGCGGCGGGCCGGGGTCAGGACCGGTCGTCTTTTCGGAGGCCTTGAGCCCGTTCGCGCCTTTGCCGTTCGTCGAGAAAACGGGCGACCATTACAACCTGGTCGAAGAGGAAACGGCCGGCGAGCATCATGGCCGAAGCTTCGGCCGGATGACCGCCTTTCATGGCCAGATGGGGATGTTCACTCGGGCCTTGAGCTACATCCTCAGCCACGGCGCCGACGGCTTGAGGCAGGTGGCGGAAGACGCGGTGCTCAACGCCAATTACGTGCTCCGAAGCCTCGAGGACGTGCTCGACGCGCCGTTCGGAGCGAGCGGCCCGTGCATGCACGAAGCCCTGTTCAGCGACCGCGGCTTCGCCGGGGGCCTGACCACGCTTGATCTAGCCAAGGCCCTGATCGACGAAGGCTATCATCCGATGACGATGTATTTCCCACTGGTCGTGCACGGGGCGATGCTGGTGGAGCCGACGGAAACCGAGAGCAAGTCTGCCCTCGACCAGTTCATCGGGGCTCTTCGAAGCGTCGCCGAGCGCGCCAAAGCCGGCGACCAGAGCCTGAAGGCGGCGCCGATCCATGCCCCCCGCCGCCGCCTCGACGAGACTCTGGCGGCGCGCAAGCCAATCCTGGTCTATCGCGATCCCGACCAGGCCGAAGCGGCGGAATAAGCCTTGAAACAAAGCTCACCGGCGGTCGCCCGCAATCGGGAGCCGATCGCCGAAGTCCTCGGCGAGATACTGCCGCCGCGGGGGCTGATCCTGGAAATCGCCAGCGGCAGCGGCGAGCATGCGGCGTTCTTCGCAGGCGCTTTCCCCAAGTTGCTCTGGCAGCCGAGCGACGCCGAGCCTGTCGCGTTGCGATCGATCGAGGCGTGGCGCGCGGAATCGGGCTTGTTCAATCTGCTTCCGCCGATCTCGCTCGACGTTCGCGGCGCCCACTGGCCGGTGGCCGAGGCGGACGCCGTGTTGTGCATCAACATGGTTCATATCAGTCCGTGGCCGGCAACTGTGGGACTGATGCGAGGCGCCGCCCGTCTGCTTCGGCCGGAGGCGCCGCTCTATCTGTACGGGCCCTTCCTTCAGGACGACGTCGAGACGGCGCCGAGCAACATCGCCTTCGATTGCGATCTCAAGGCCCGCAATCCCGATTGGGGCCTGCGCAGCCTCGAAACAGTGACCGAGGAGGCCGAGAGCCACGGCTTCAGGTTGGATCGGGTCGTCCCGATGCCCGCCAACAATCTCTCCGTCATCTTCCGCAAGGCGGAAGGCGATGGTCCTAGCGCTGGTTGAAGCGCGGCAGGTCGGCGCCGTCGGGCTTGTCTCGGGCGCGCACCCGGGTGACGCCCTCATTCTCGCCCGTTTCATGCTCTTCCTCGGCGCGGGCTGCGACCTTGCGTTGCAAATTGCCGCCGGAGGCGCCGCCGTGGCTGGGCGCATCCTCCATGCTGTCGATCAGCTCGCTGTCGTCAGGACGATCGCGGTTGGCCATGATCATTCTCCTTTTCTTCAAGAAAAGAATGACCGGGACCGGGCAGCGTTCCTTCATCGACGCTGTGACCCGACAGCCTGAGCAGCATCATCGTCCAGAAGAGCCCGAAGGCCCATCCCCCTATGACGTCGCTCGGCCAGTGAACGCCGAGCACCACCCGGCTGAGGCCCACCGCCAAAGCGAGCCAGACGGCGCCCCAGATGGCGAAGGTTCGGGCGCGGACGTTGCGGGGCAGGAGCAAGGCCAGACAGAGCCAGACCATCGTCGCGTTGGCGGCATGGCCGCTCGGGAAGGAGAGCGATTCAACCTGGACGAGATGGACCTGGTCTTCCGGCCGAATGCGATTGCTCCAGATCTTCTGCCAGTGGACCAGGGCCCGGCCGCTGAGCGTGATCCCCAACAGCAAAAAGCTCGCCCGATATTCGCGCCGGATCAACAGGATGACGGTGCCGACGGCGGTGGCGGCGAGAAGGACGGGATAGCCGCCCAGCTCGGTCAGCCAGCGCGCGACCTGGCCAACGCCTTCTCGGTCGCCCGCATAAGCGAGCAAGAGGAGCGCCCGATCCAGTTCCATGCCGCCGAACAGCAGCATGACGCCCCAGGCAATAAAGAGGCCCAGCAAGGCGATCGGCATCAGGAGGCGCGCGTTGCCCGCCAGCCGGCGGAGGTCCGATGCGGAACGATGCTGTTCCCGTCCACCCGCCCTTCATAAGCGCGCCGGCCGCCGCCGAGATCGGCGATGAAGCGGATCCGGGTGCCGTTGACCTGGCCCTGCTCGATCCGGGCCGACCGGCCGCCGACCGTCACGGTGCCGCCGAACTGCTGGAAGTTCTGTCTGATGTCCAATTGTGCCTCGCGATCGCCGTCTGTCAGCTGCCAGCGGCCGGCCACCCGCGCCGGCACGATCCACATATAGATGGTCGCCGTGCCGATCCGCTGGCGCTGGTCCGGACGCCAATCGCCCATGTCGTACATATTGCTAACGACCTTCGTGCCGGGCCGCATTTCCGCCAGGATCCGGGGCCGGAGCTGAAGATTGATTTCCGGCAGAAGATAGAGGGTGAGTACGTCGGCTTCACCGATCTCCGTCTCGAACAGATCCTCCTGCCGGAAGGTGACGCGATGTCCTACGCCTGCAGCACGGGCATTGGCCGTGGATTCGCGGATCCGTGCCGGATCGATGTCGACTCCCAGACCCCGGGCGCCGTGGCTTCGCGCGGCGGCGATCAGGATCCGCCCGTCGCCGGAACCGAGATCGACGACATAATCGTCGGGGCCGACATCGGCCATCGCCAGCATCGCGTCGACGACTTCATAGCCGGTCGCGACGTAGGGGGCGTCGAGCTTCGGCCGGCCGGCCACGAAGTTCGAGGGATCGAAGTCCTTCGGCGGCGCCGGCGGCGGCTCCGGTTCCCGCAAGGCATAAGCGAGAACGAGGATGAGCACGGCCGCGGCGGCGCCCGCCGTCAGAATACGCGAAAGGGAACGTGAAGCCATCCGACAACCTCCGTCGCTCTCTTTGACGGTCTTTCAATGAAAGTCACCAAGGCCTAATCGAAAAAAGCGGCAGGGGAGGCCGTCCGACAGATGGAAATGCAAGCTGAAGCCGTGCCGATCACGGCGGCCGACATGAAACCGCTCGATCCCCGCCAGATATGGGTCCTTCGGATCAGGCTGGGGATCACCCTCCTCTTTGTCCTGGCTGCGGCTTTTTCGCTCGATGCGGCGGTTTGGCAGGAGGCGCCGCGTCTTGCCGGGCTACTCCCCGGACTGGTCGTCCTCCTAGGAATTGCGGCCTTTATTCTCGTGCCGCGCCGACGTTACCGTGCCTGGCGTTATGCCGAGCAAGACGATGAACTTCATGTTCGGCACGGTATGTTGGTCCGAGTCCAGACGGCGGTCCCGTTCGCCAGGGTACAGCATATCGACGTCGCCCAGGGACCGGTTGAACGGCGCTTCGGTCTTGCCCGCTTGATCCTCCACACCGCCGGCACGAGGGGCGCTTCGATCCCCTTGCCGGGCCTCGCCAAGGCCGAAGCCGAAGAGATGCGCGATCGAATACGGGCAAAGATCCGGCAGGACCTCGCGTGAGCGAAATCGAATCGGCGCCGCGCCGGCTTCATCCGGCGAGCCTGATCTCACGGTCGTTTCAGATCCTGCCGCAAATGCTCGCCGGGGGCGCCGGTTATGCCGCCGTCATCCAGCGTGAAGGGTTCGGCCGGATCCTGATGTTCGCGGCCTTGGCCGCCGGATTGGGCTTCATCGGTGCGTTGTTGAGTTGGTGGCGCTTCCGCTACGCGATCGGCGCCGGTGAGATCGTCATCGAAAGCGGGATCCTTCATCGCCAGCGCCGGGTCATTCCCTTCGATCGAGTTCAGGATATCGCGATCGAACGCCGCTTGCTCGCGCGGTTGCTCGGGACCGCGAAGGTGAAGATCGAAACCGGCGGCTCGGCCGCCGACGAGGGCTCGCTCGACATGATCGGCCTCGCCGACGCCGTGACCCTTCGTGACCATATTCGCCGATGGCACGGAGGCGCGGTGCCAGCGGCGACCGAGGAATCGGCGCAAGCCGCGAGCGAAGAACCTGTCTTGTTCGCGATGGACCTTCCTCGGGTGCTGCACGCAGGCCTGTTCAATTTCTCATTGGTGTTTCTGGCCGTCTTGTTCGCGGCCTTTCAGTACCTTGTCGACTTCGGTCTGCTGAGGCTGGAAGACTGGATCAATCCCGAACGGGCCGGACAGGCCGGTTCCTATTTTTCGATTCCGGCAACGATCGGCCTGATCGCCATCCTGCTCATGCTCGGGATCATCGCCGGTGTGAGTCGCACCCTGGCACGGGAATATGGCTTTCGCCTGACCCGGGCGGTCGCCGGCTTTAGGCGTCGGCGGGGTCTTTTCACCTTGTCGGAGGCGGTTATCCCGCTGCGCCGTATGCAGGTGGCCTTGATCGAGAGCGGACCCGTTACCCGTCGCCTGGGCTGGTACAGTTTGTCGTTCCAGACGCTCGGCGCGGACCAAAAGCAGGGTGGAGTCCAGGCTGCAGCGCCCTTCGCCCGGATCGAGGAAATCGAACCGCTTCTTGCCGAAGCGCATTTTCCGGAATTGCCGGTGCGAGGCGATTTCCATTCGCTGCCTAGGCGGGCCTTGCTTCGTCGGGCGCTTCCCTGGCTATTGCTTGCCGTTTTGCCGGCCTTGGCTGCTTTCCTGATCGATCCTCGGGCGGGTATCGGAGCCATCGCCCTTCTTCTGATGGCGCTCGGCGCGATGCTGCGCTGGCGCAAGCATGCCTGGGCGGTAGGCGACCGTGCCATCACCGTCGCCAGCGGCTTTTTGAAGCGGAGGACCTGGATCGTGCCGTTTGAAAAAACGCAATCGATCGGGGTCTACCAGGGACCAATTCAGCGATGGCTGTCACTCGCCACGCTCTGCGTCGATACGGCGGGCGCCGTCCCCCTTCGAACAGCGGACATCATCGACATGGATCGTGACGAAGCCGAGCGGCTTGCCGCTCAGCTGCTAAGTCACTTCCACCGCGAGCGAGCGCGTCTGAGAGGTATCGGCTGACCGGACTCTCGAGACTTGCAAGTGTCACATATTAAGCGTGGAATGCCGCGATGCGCCAACCAGACGGTCGCCCGGAACAAGGGTTCACCTTCATCGAGCTTATGGTGGTCATCTTCATCATCGGGCTCGCCGCGACCGCGGTCATTCTGGCCATCCCCGACCAGGGCGGGAGCGTCTATGCCGAAGCCGAGCGCTTCGCAGCCCGCGCCAAGGCGGCGCGCGAATATGCGATCATCGAATCTCGCCCGGCCGAGCTCCGCCTCGGGCCCGGCGGATACACGATGTCGGTTCGCCGGGCCGGCGAATGGCAGGAATCCGGCCGGTTCGAATGGGCGGCCGGCACCCGCGTTCAGCTCGCCGGCGGCGAGGATGAAGGCGCCCGCTTCGATTCGACCGGACTGGCGACCCCTTTTCGGCTCGCTCTCGAGCGCGATGATCGTCGCGCTCTTGTCGAGATCGGCCATGACGGATCCATCCTTGTCCGTCGCTGACAGAAGGGACCCGCGCCGGCGGGTTGGAGGCGGTCGGCCGGAGGCGAACGGATTCACTTTGATCGAAATGCTCGTGGCGCTCGCTATTTTCAGCCTGGCCGCTTTGGCCCTTCTTCGGCTGGGCGGCGCCACCGCGGCGAACAGCGCGCGGTTGAATCACCGCGCCGTCGCCCAGTCGGTAGCGCGCAACGTCGCGGTTGAGGTCCTCACCGACCCGGCACCGCCGGCTTTCGGCGATGTCGGCGGTGAGGCGGTCAATGGCGGCCGCCGCTGGCGCTGGAGCCGGCGCACGATGCGTTCGCCGGAACCGCGGATCCAGCAGATCGAGATCCAGGTCGTCAGCGCCGAAGGGGGGCCAGGTCGCGCCTCTCTGACCGTCTTCCGCCGGGCCGGACCATGAAGCGTAACACGCCACATGCAATCGGACGGGCGAGGGGCTTCACTCTCGTCGAGATGCTGATCGCCTTGACCATTTTCGGCATGCTGACGGCCGCGGGGGTCGCCCTCCTTTCCGTGACCGCTCGAACCCAGCAGACCGCCGACCGATTGCTCGCCGAGCTTGGCGAGCTTCGCGCCGTGCAAGCCCTGGTCACGGCCGATCTGGCGCAGGCGGTGCCGCGGATCCACCGCGATGCCGCCGGCGCGCCGCGCCCGGCCTTCTCCGCTTCCGCGTCGGGGCAGCCGGTATTGCTGGCCTTGGTCCGCGGCGGGGTGGACGGTGGGGCGGCCAGTCAGTCTACGCTTCAGCTCGTCGAATATCGGCTGCTCGACGGACGTCTCCAGCGGCTCGCTTATCGGCAGGTCGACGGGGCCGACGCCGCCGTGGCGGTGACCCTGCTTCGCGGCGTTCGCCAGCTCAGGCTCCGCTATCGCGATGAAGAAGGGGGCTGGCAGAACGATTGGGCGCCGACCAACCCGGCCAAGCTGCCGCGCGCCGTCGAACTCGTGACGGACAGCGAGGCGCACGGGCTGGTCCGTCAGCTCTTCTTGGTCGGAGCCGCCTTGTGATGCGCCGCCCGATCAGGCGGCGCGAGCAGGGGGCGGCGTTGCTCGCCGTCCTGTTGCTGGTCGCAGTGACCGGCGCGATCGCGGCAGCGGCGATGGAGAAATTGCGGCTGTCGCGCGCGGTTGCGATGAACGCGGTCGCGATCGATCAGGCGCGGGCTTACGCCCACGGCGTCGAGCAGATCGGAATGCTCATCATCGAGGACATGACGACGGAGAGTCCGAACCGGACGACCCTCGCGGGAGGCTGGAACGGCGGCGTCCGCCGAGTGCCTTTGCCCAATGGGGGAGTCGCGGAAGCGCGGCTGAGCGACGGCGGCAACTGCTTCAACGTCAACAGCCTCGCTCAAGGCGAGGCGGGTACCCGGCTTGTCCGACGCGAGACGGGGGTGGCCCAGTTCGCCGGATTGATGACGGTCCTCGGCGTAGCTGAAGGCGAAGCCCGGCGCATATCCGGGGCGGCTGCCGACTGGGTCGACAGCGACAATACGCCCGGCCCATTCGGCGCCGAGGACGCCGTCTACGCCGCGTCGGCCCAGCCCTACCGGACGGCCAACACCCTGTTCGCCGACATTGGCGAGTTGCGCGCGGTCGCCGGCATGACTCCGGATATCTATGAACGCCTTCGGCCGTGGCTATGTGCCTTGCCGGTCGCCGAGCTGTCGCCGATCAACCTCAACACCCTGCTCCCCGAGCAGGCGCCGTTGCTAGCGATGCTTGCGCCGGGGCAACTGGGACTGGATCGAGCGCGGAGCGTCCTGGCCTCACGCCCGGTCAACGGCTGGGGGAATCAGATAGCCTTCTGGCGGATCGAGGCGATGAGCGACGTGAACGTGCCGCTCGACGTCCAGCTTCAGCCGCAGCTCAGGACCGTATGGTATGCGATCGATGCCCGGGTCGAAATGGCCGGAAGCCTGTTCAGCGAAAATATCCTGATCGACGCCCGGCTTCAGCCCTCACGCATCGTCCTTCGCCGCTGGAGCGACTGAAGCGCCGTCGAGGTGGCGGGCCAAAGCTACGAAGACATAGACGAGGGGCGCGACGAAGACGGCGGAAAGCACGATCTTCGCGAGCATCTGGCCGACCAGCAGATTGCCGATCGGAAAGACGCCGTAGAAGGAGATGGTGATGAAAAGGAGGGTGTCGACGATCTGCGAGAGGATCGCGGCGATCCCCGCGCGAAGCCAGAGCAGGCTTCCGCCTTCCCGGCGCAAGCGGGTGAAGATCGTCACGTTGAGCAACTGCGACGTGCCGTAGGCGATAAGGCCGCCGATCCAGATCCGCGGCGTCGATCCCATGATCGTTTCGAACGCCGTCAGTCGATCGGCCGGCATGTCCGCCGCGGCAGGCAGCGCCAGGACGAGGAAGGCCAGGAACATCGAGAAGATCAGGGGCACGAAGCCGATCAGCACCAGCTGATTGGCGAGGCGGCGGCCGAACAATTCGGCAACCGCGCTCGAGGTGACGACGAGGAGAAGGAAAGCGAAGATACCGGCCTCGACCGCGAGTGGACCGAGAGCGACCTGCTTGTTCGCCAGCACGCCGGCGATGCACACCATCCCGCCATAGAAGATGGAAAAGGCGAAAAGGGAGCGAGGGATGTTCGGCACGGCAGGTTCGGGGGGTGTCGTCATGGCCCGGACCTAACCGGTTTGGGGCGGCGCAAAAAGGGCTTTCCGCCGGCCCCCAATCCGGCCATCAGGCTGCGGGCAGGAGGGCCGACCTTAAGTGACTGAGATACGCCTGGATGTATTGGCCATCGGCGATGCCATGGTGGACGTGATCGCCAGCGCCGACGATTCCTTTCTCCAGGAGGAAAGACTGGTGAAGGGCTCGATGCAGGTGCTCGACGCGGAAGGGGCTCGGCGCCTTTACGCGCAGATGAGCCAGGCGCGCGAGACCAGCGGCGGCTCAGCGGCCAACACCATGGCCGGGGTCGCGGCATTGGGCGGTCGGGCCGGCTTCATCGGCCAGGTGGCAGACGATCAACTGGGCGAGATCTTCACCCACGACATCCGTGCCCAGGGCGTGGAATTCCTGACTCCGCCCATATCGGGCGGCGAGCCGACGGGCCGTTGCCTGATCCTCGTCACTCCGGATGCGCAGCGCACGATGAACACTTTCCGGGGCGCCGCTCATCAGCTGACGTCCGCTGCGATCGATCCTGACCAGATCCGAAGCTCCGCGATCCTCTACCTGGAGGCCTATCTTTGGCGGTCGGAAGGGCCGCGCGCGGCGATGAACGAGGCGATGGACATCGCCCATTCGGCCCGTCGCAAGGTCGCTTTCACCTTGTCGGACATCGCCTGCATCGGGCCTCACCGCGCCGAGATGATGCATATGTTCGAGCGAGGCGCGATCGACCTGCTCTTCGCCAACGACGCCGAAATCCGGGTTCTGGCCGATGTCGATGATCGCGATCAGGCGATCGCAAGGCTCCAGGACCTTGTCCCCCTTATCGTGGTGACCTGCGGCGAGGACGGCGCTCTGGCTGTCGAGCAAAGAGAGGTTTCCCGGGTCCCGATTGCCCGGATCGGCCGGGGGGTGGTGGATACTACCGGCGCCGGCGACCTGTTCGCGGCCGGGTTCCTCGTCGGTTTTTCCCGGGGTCGCTCGATCGAGGAGAGTTTGAGGATGGGCTCGATCGCCGCCGCCGAAGTGATCTCCCATTTCGGCGCCCGTCCCGAGTCCGACCTCCGCAAGCTCGTGGAAGCGGCATGAAGCGCCTCGCCGTTTATTGCGGATCGAGCATCGGCGCCGATCCCGCCTTCGCCGAGACCGCCCGGGCGCTGGGCGAGGAAATGGCCCGCCGCGACATCGGCCTGGTTTATGGCGGCGGAAGGCTCGGTTTGATGGGCGTGGTCGCCGATGCGGTGCTTGGGGCCGGCGGCGAAGCTTATGGCGTCATCCCGCAGGCCCTCATCGATCTCGAGGTTGCCCATACGGGCCTCACCGAGCTCCACATCGTCCAGACGATGCATGAGCGCAAGGCGCGGATGACCGACCTGACCGACGCCTTCGTCGCCATTCCGGGCGGCATCGGCACGCTAGACGAACTGTTCGAAGCATGGAGCTGGAACGCTCTGGGCTATCATGCCAAGCCGTTCGCCTTGCTCAACGTTCATCAATTCTGGGACGGGATGATCCGCTTCCTCGACCATGTCACCATGAGCGGCTTCATGTCGCCCGCGCGCCGGGACCAGCTGCTGATCGCCGACTCGATCGATGAGGTCATCGACAAGCTGGACAGCGCAGCCGGGACGCGGGAAAGACGGATGGTCTGGTAAGGGCTTAAGGCAGAGCGGGGGCGCGAATGAACAATATGATGATGAGCGTTGCGGGGATCTTCGTGATCCTGGCGATCGCTTTCCTGCTCTCGTCGAATCGCCGCGCGATCCGTCTTCGCGTGGTCGGGGCCGCCTTCGCGCTGCAGGCCATGATCGCCTTCCTGGTCCTCTATACCGACTGGGGCCGGGCTGCCATTCAGTGGATGTCGAACGGCGTTGCCAACCTTCTCGGTTACGCCAACGAAGGTACCGAGTTCCTGTTCGGCCCTTCCGAAACCAATCCTCTGGCCAATACCTTCGCTCTTGGCGCTCTGCCCGTTATCATCTTCTTCGCCGCCATCGTCGCCATCCTCTATCATCTCGGGATCATGCAGCGGATCGTTCGCTGGGTCGGGGGCGCGATCGGCTGGATCACCGGCATCAGCCGGGTCGAGTCGTTGAGCTCAGCCGCCAACATCTTCGTCGGCCAGAGCGAGTCGCCGCTCGTCATTCGTCCCTATCTCGCCGCTTTGCTTCCGGCCCAGTTGTTCACCGTGATGTCGGTCGGAATGGCCGGGGTCGCCGGCACGATCCTCGCCGCTTATGCGAGCCTGCTCGGCACGGAATATCTGCCTTATCTCCTTGCCGCTGCCTTCATGTCGGCACCTGGCGGGATCCTGATGGCGAAGATCATGATGCCGGACGAGCCGAAGCGGCAGGAAGAGCTTCCGCTCGAAGGCCAGACCGACGTCGCCGAGGAAAAGGTCGAGGTGGCCGAGACGTTCGAAGAGGGCGAGCGGCCGGCCAACGTCATCATGGCCGCCGCTCAGGGCGCGCAGACCGGTGTCCGCCTGGCCGTTGCGGTCGGCGCGATGGTGCTCGCCTTCGTTGCTCTGGTCGCTTTGGCGAACGGCCTGCTCGGCGGGCTCGGCAACATATTTGGCGTGCCGGAGCTGAGCTTCCAGCGCATCGTCGGTTACGTGTTCCAGCCCATCATGTTCCTGATCGGCGTGCCATGGCAGGAAGCGGGCACGGCCGGCGGCTTGTTCGGTACCAAGATCGTCCTCAACGAATTCGTCGCCTTCATCGATCTCGGCGCGATGCAGGCGGGCGAGCTCAGCGCACGAAGCCGCGCCATCGTCACCTTCGCCTTGTGCGGCTTCGCCAATTTCAGCTCGATCGCGATCCAGATGGCGGTGACGGGCGGTCTCGCCCCGAACCAGCGCCCGATGATCGCCAAATTGGGCATCAAGGCGTTGATCGCGGGCAGCCTCGCCAATCTGATGAGCGCGGCCTTGGCCGGGATGATGATGCCCTGATCATCTGCGGCCGCTTCTGCTCGTAATATTAGGGGCTTGCCCGTAGTGACGCGCGGACGCGTTGGCGATAAGGGCAAGACGATGACGACGCTCACAGAACACCGCCCCAACATCGCTTCCGTTTCGCTCGGCGAATCAGACCGCGATCCGCAAGGATTCGCGAACGAGCTTGGCCGAAGCTTCGAGGATTACGGCTTCGCCATCATCGCCGATCACGGCATATCCGACGATCTGATCAAACGCGCGGAAGAGAAGGCCAAGGCGTTCTTCGCCTTGCCCGACGAGGTGAAGCGCAAATATCATATTCCCGGCGGGGGCGGCGCTCGTGGTTATACGCCGTTTGGGATCGAAACGGCCAAGGGCCTCCAGGCCCACGACCTCAAGGAATTCTGGCATGTCGGTCGCGATCTGCCGCAAGGGCATCCGTTCCGAAGCCACATGCCCGACAACATCTGGCCGGAAGAGGTGGAAAGCTTCCGCGACACTTTCAGCGAGCTTTATGCGACCTTCGACCGCACCGGCCTGAAGATCCTCCGGGCGATCGCCCGCTATCTCGGAGTCGACGAGGATTATTTCGTCGACACCGTCCGCGATGGCAATTCTGTGATGCGGCTCCTTCACTATCCGCCGATCCAGGGGGAGCCGGGAAGTCATGTCCGCGCCGGTGCTCATGAGGACATCAACACGATCACTCTCTTGCTCGGCGCCGAGGAAGCCGGGCTCGAGCTCGCCACCAAGGAAGGCGAATGGATCCCGGTGGCGCCGAAGCCCGGGGAGCACGTCGTCAACATTGG
>DAINCA010000024.1:0-17086 GCA_036732645.1 Allosphingosinicella sp. | reverse complement strand
GAAGTCGATCCGCGCCGCGACGGCGGGCGGGATGCGGTGGGGGTGAACGTCCCACCAGGGCCGTAAATGGCGAATGAATCGGCGCCTTTCGTCCAGATTGGCTCCGCTCCAAAGAATCTGGGTCACGGGCCGAAGCTCATGCACGGCTTCGCGCCAGCCGATCTCCGCGGCTCGGCGTCGAACGAACCGGAGCAGAGCCACGACATTATCGGGAAAAGCGTCGGGTTCTCCGGCGACCGGATCGCGCTTCAAATGGGCGCGAGGCGCGAGACCGCGCCGCGAGATTCCGATGATCGGTCCGCGAAAGCCGTTTGCGTCGAGCGTCAACGCGGCATCGATCGCGGTGAGGCCTGTCCCGACGAGAAGCACCTGGTCGTCATCGCCGAGACCGTCGACGATGCCGCCGAACCAGGGGTCGTCGACCAGTAGATCGCCCAGCTCCGACGAATCGATACCCGGAGGCGTAGCCGGCCTTAGATTGCCGAGCGCCAGGACCACAGAATCTGCGGTCAGCGGCGGGCCGTTCCGGAGCCGGAGCTGGAGCGGTCCATCCCCCTCGATATCGACCGCCTCACCGGAGACGAGCTGAAGCCTATCGCCGGCCGCCGCCATCAGCTCCTGGAGATAATCGCCGAACAATCTTCGCGGCGCATAATCCTCGGGCTCGCCGCCTTTCTCTTTGTACCAGCGGGCGAAATGCCCCGGATCGTCCGGATAGACGATCATTCGCCCGGCGGTGACGTTGAGCAGATGCTCGGGCCGCTTCGTCCCGTAGGCGACGCCCCGGCCGGGCTCGCGCTCGCGTTCGATCAAGGTGACTCGTTCGACCCCTTCCCGAAGCAGATGCAGGGCCTGGATCGTACCGGAAGCGCCCGCTCCGACCACCGCGGCCGAGCGGTCGCTCACGCCTCCGCCTGTTCGACGACATTCTGCTCGGCGATCGGCCGCTCGATCTCGACATCGTCGGCCAGGCTGAGGCCATCGAGGATCCGTGCGGTCTCGTCACGGACGAGAAGCATCGCTCGATGGAGCCGGCACTTGTCCTCGCTGATGCAGTTCTTGCAGGGAACGTGGGCGTAACGGCTGGCGCAGGGGAGAAGTCCGAGCGAACCTCGGGTCAGGCGGACGATCTCGCCATAGGTGATTTCCGATGGCGGCCGGGCCAGCCAGTATCCGCCCTCCCGGCCCCGCATCGTCTCCACCAATCCCTGTCGGCGCATCTGCGACAGGATAACGGTAAGGAACTTGGGCGGCAGGTTCTGTGCCTCGGCAATCTCCGAAAGCTGCACCGGACCTTCGCCATAGCGATCGGCGAGGTGGAGAAGGGCTCGGATTGTGTACCGAGTTCGTTGAGAAAGCATGTGGCTCCCAATGAACCGGGCCGCGCAGAATGGCAACGCCGTCGGCACGGCATGCGGCTTCCGCTGGAAAAATCAGCCAAATTCCCTACATGAGCCAGCTATGACAGCTGCCATGCCGATCCCCGGGCATTTCGACCCGGTTCCCGTTCCACGCCCTGCGTTCGTGGACGAGGAGAAGAGAATCGATCTCGTCGGGCTTTCGCGCGACGCGATTCGCGCGTCTCTGGTCGAGGCGGGCCTCGACGAGCGCCAGTCGAAGCTGCGGGCCAAGCAATTGTGGCACCAGATCTACCATCGCGGCGCCACCAGTTTCGACATGATGAGCGACATCGCCAAACCGCACCGCCTTTGGCTGGCCGAGCGCTTCGTCGTCGGCCGGCCCGAGATCGTGGTTCAGCAGGTTTCGACCGACGGCACCCGCAAATGGCTGCTCAAGACCCGCGACGGCCACGATTTCGAGATGGTCTTCATCCCGGACGCCGATCGCGGGACCCTGTGCGTCTCCAGCCAGGTCGGCTGCACGCTCAATTGCCGTTTCTGCCACACCGGCACGATGCGCCTGGTCCGCAACCTGACGGCCGGCGAGATCGTCGGCCAGGTCATGCTCGCTCGCGACGCGCTTGGGGAATGGCCCAGCCAGCCCGAAGGCCGGATGCTTTCCAACATCGTCATGATGGGGATGGGCGAGCCGCTCTACAATTTCGACGAGGTGCGGGACGCGCTCAAGATCGTCATGGACGGAGACGGCCTCGGTCTTTCGCGGCGGCGGATCACCCTTTCGACGTCCGGCGTGGTGCCGATGATGGCTCGCGCCGGCGATGAGATCGGGGTCAATCTCGCCGTATCCCTTCACGCGGTCACCAAGGAAGTGCGCGACGAGATCGTCCCGCTGAACCGCAAATATGGGATCGACGAACTGCTCGCCGCCTGCGCCGCCTATCCCGGCGCGAACAATGCGCGTCGGATCACGTTCGAATATGTCATGCTGAAGGACAAGAACGACAGCGACGACGATGCCCGCGAACTCGTCCGGTTGATCCGCAAGTACAAGCTTCCGGCCAAGGTGAACCTGATCCCGTTCAACCCCTGGCCCGGCACGGCTTACGAATGCTCGGATGATGAACGAATCCAGAGATTCTCGAACATCATCTTCGAGGCGGGAATCTCGGCGCCGATCCGACGTCCGCGGGGCCGCGACATCATGGCCGCCTGCGGTCAGCTCAAGTCGGCCGCGGAAAGGAAGAGCCGGGCGGAGCTGGACAGGATAGCGGAGGAGAAGCAGGCCGCTTTGGCCTAGACAGCGAAGGGGCAGAGCAACGGCCCCGGCCGCCAAGCTTGACCCGAGCGGCCCCGACATGCTCATTCCCTTCGCGTTCAATGAACAGGGAATTTCGGCTTCATGTGGCTGCTCGACAAAATGCTGAAGAAGCTCGTCAAGAAGGGCGAGCTCAATGTGATCGACTATAACGGCAAGGCCTATCACTACGGCACGCCCGACCCCAACCATGGGCCGATCACCGTCCGCCTGACCGATCGCGGCGCCGCTTTGCACATCTCGAAGGACCCCCGTCTGGGTGCGGGCGAGGCCTATATGGAAGGCCGGCTCGTGGTCGAGCCGCCGCACGACATTCGCGATCTCCTGCTGTTCGCCCGCTACAATGCGCCGTGGGAGCGGCCCGGCGCTCTGAGACCTCGCGGTCTGGCGCGGCGCGCCGCGGCCAGGGTCGTCGGCAAGCTCGATCAGGTCAACTGGCGCAGCCGTTCCGCCCGCAACGCGGAGCACACCTACAATCTCACTCGCCGCCTGTACGAGCTGTTCCTCGACGAGGACCGGCAATATACGATGGCTTATTATCGCGACACGTCGGACAGCCTCGAAAAGGCGCAGCTCGACAAGAAGGCGCACATCGCCGCCAAGCTGAACCTGAAGCCGGGCATGAAAGTGCTCGACATCGGCTGCGGCTGGGGCGGCCTCGCTTTGTACCTCCACCGTCATTACGACGTCGACGTGCTCGGCGTGGCGCTTGCGCCGGATCAGATCGCCTTCGCCAACGAGCGCGCCGCCGAAGCCGGCGTATCCGACCGGGTCAAGTTCGAGCTCAAGGATTATCGCGAGGTCGAGGGCCAGTTCGACAGGATCACGAGCGTCGGCCTGATCGAGCATCTCGGCACACCCCACTACCCGACCTTCTTCAAGCACACGCACCGTCTGCTGAAGGATGATGGCGTCATGTTTTCGCATTGCTGCGGGCGGATGGGGGCGCCTACCGGGACTACCGACGCCTGGACCCGCAAATACATCTTCCCGGGCGGCTATATCCCGTCGCTGTCGGAACTCGTGTCGGAAGCCGAGCGCAATCGCTTCATCGTCTCCGACGTCGAAGCGATGCGTTACCATTACGCCCACACCCTCGAGGAATGGTACAAACGAACCAACGCCGCGCGCGACGAGATTATCGAGCTTTACGACGAGCGCTTCTTCCGGATGTGGCAATTCTATCTGGCCGGCGCCGAAGCGGCCTTCCGTTATGGCGGGCTGGTCAACTGGCAGCTGCAGTATCTGAAGCGACGCGATGCCATTCCGATGACCCGCGATTTCATGTTCGAGGAGGAAGCCCGGCTTCGCGGTGCGGAAGAGCCGCCGGCCTGGCACCTCGCCGCGGAGTGAGTCTGTCGCCCTAGGCGCGGAGCGTCTGACCGACTTCCAGATGGGCCGGGTCTGAGACGGGGAGCGGCGCCGCGATCGGCACGCCACCGCGATGGATCTGGTCCACGAGGTAAAGCGGCCTCTGCTTGGACTCCATGTACATCCGGCCGAGATACTCGCCGAAGATTCCGAGCACCAGGAGCTGGACGCTCCCAAGGATGAGGATCAATGACGCAAGGCTGGCCCAGCCGGCCACGGTATTGCCGAGCGCCCATCCGATGATCGTGTAACCCAGCGCGGCCAGACCGATAATGCCGAAGGCGAAGCCGATCAGCGACGCGAAACGAAGCGGGATAACCGAGAAACTGGTGATTGCATCGACCGCCAGCAGCATCATCTTGCGAAACGGATAATGGGTCGTTCCGGCAAATCTTTCGTGGCGGACATATTCGAAGCGGCTCTGCCGAAGCCCGATCCAGCTCACCATCCCGCGGACAAACCGGTAGCGCTCCGGCATCGACTTGAGATGATCGACCGCCCTTCGGCTCATCAACCTGAAGTCGCCGGCATTGGCGGTGATATCGACGTCGGAAAGCCGGGTAAGCAATTTGTAGAAGAGCGAAGCGGTGGCGAGCTTGAAGCGCCCCTCGCCCTCGCGCCTGGCGCGAACGCCGATGACGACGTCGAACCCTTCGTCCATCCTCGCCATCATCGGACCTAGCAACTCCGGCGGGTCCTGCAGGTCGGCATCTATGATCAGCACCCGATCGCCCTGGCAATGATCGAGGCCCGCGCTCAACGCGATCTGGTGGCCGTAATTCCGGGCCAGATCGACGGCGACGACATGGGGATCAGCGGCGGCGAGATCGCGCATGAGTTCAGCGGTACGGTCGCTTGAGCCGTCGTTGACCAGAACGATCTCGTAAAGATCGCCGACCTGCTGGCTGCAGGCCGCGGAGACCCGGCGGCAGAGTTCTTCGAGGCCGTCTTGCTCATTGTAGCAAGGCACCACCACCGACACCGCCGGCGCCGTGAAGGCAATGGGTTCGGCAAAACCCCAGGCCGTTCGCGATCGTTGACGATAATCCCGCATCGTTCACTCATCCTCGATCGCGCCGAAATTCGCGCCCCGGCCACCTCCTGTGGGTACAAAGGAAATGGTTAATAATTTTTCTTCATAGTGACGTCACGACGCCTTCCCGCGAGATTCGCCAGAGGGCATGACACAATGACGAATGCTCGAGCCGCATTCGGGATGGGGGTTACACGTGGGGCATATCATTCCAGCTCGAGCAAGGCCGTGCGGGGACTCGTCGATTCCTCAGCTTATGCCTGCCGGGATTTGATGATGGCGCGCTTTTCCGTCTGCATTCCGGTCTATAACGGCGCGGCCTTCATCGAGCAGGCGCTCGAGTCCGTCGCAGCCCAATCCGCCACCGATATTCAGGTGATCGTCAGCGACAATGCGTCGACGGACGGAACCGGCGCGATCCTCGAGAGATGGTCCATGCGTCTGCCGATGCGGGTCGTCACGAGGCCGTCAACACTTCCGATCCTCGACCATTTCAACGCTTTGCTCGATGAGGTCGATACCGAATATTACATGGTGCTTTGCCATGACGATTATCTGGTCGGGCCCGACGCCCTCGCTCTGGCGATCGATGCGCTTGATCGCAACTCGGACGTCTCTTCGGTCTATTGCGATCTCGCTTATGTGAGCGAGACTCGCCGGAAGCTGGCGACCCGGCGGTTCGGACGTCGTGGGCGTTTCGATGCCGACCAGGCCGGGATGGATTCGATCCGGACTACGCGAAACCTGTTCGGAATTCCGCTCGCCGTTCGGCGTTCGGCTTTGGGATCGAGCCGCTATGATCCGTTCTTCCAATATGCCGGCGATGTCGATCTCTCGTGGACGATCGGCCGAAGCGGGCCACCCTTCCATATCGATCGGCCACTGATCGCCAACCGATACGGCAACGCCAACTCGACCTGGTCGATGCTTGCCGGAGCAGCGCGCGAACTGCGTTATCTGGCCGAGAAGAACGGGCTGAGAATGGATTATGCCGACCGGCTTCGGCTTGGCGTCACGGCCTTCACCGTCGGTCAGAAGAAGCGTCTGTTCGGCGCTTATGCGCGGCTCATGTCATGAACTTTGCCTCGGCGAAGATGCTGCCATCCTCTTCCGAAGTGCACCACCAGCTGATCAGGTTCGCCGCGATCGGCAGCTTCAACACCTCGGTCAGCTATGGCCTGTACGCGGCCTTCTTATGGCTTGGGCTGCCGTTCTGGGCGGCTTCCTTGTTTGCGACCTGCCTCGGCATCCTGCTTTCCTTTTTCACCCTCGGCACGATCGTCTTCCGAAGCCGCCTCGAGGGGCGGTTCGGCCGTTTCGTCCTTTTGTGGTTCGGCCTCTATCTGCTCAACATCATCGCCATCGCCCAGTTCATGGCTTTCGGATTGAACGCTTATTGGGCCGGGCTGCTGGCGCTCGTCCCGATTACGGCCTCGTCGTTCATCCTCCAGCGCACGCTCATTTTCCCATCGCGCGATCCGATCGCGATCGCGGTCGCCCCGCGGCTGATCGATCGACCGATGCTGGCCTTGCTCTGTCTTGCGCTGGCGGCGTGCCTGGCGATGCGCCTGCACATGATCTTCAGCTTCGAGGTCAACTGGGACGAGTTCCTGAATCTTTCCATGATTCACGACTGGCGGCGCGGCGAATTGCGCGAAGTGCTCCAGACGCCCTTCGTCCATCTCTTCAGCTGGGTGCCGGCCATCTCCGGCAACGAAGTCGACCAGGTCGTTGCAGCGCGCACATTGGTGCTTGGCGCCGCCTTGCTCACCTCTTTCTTCATCTTCGGCATCGCCCGGCGGTTCGTGTCCCTCGAAGCCGCCCTCTTCGCCGTGCTGGCTTACAATGCTTTCTCCTTCGTCTTCCGCCACGGGATCAGCCTTCGCACCGACCCGCTCGCGACCGCTTCGATGATGGCGGCCTTGTGGTTGTCGTTCGCGCCCCGGCTCAGCCGGCGACGCGCCATTCTGCTCGGGATTGCGGTCGCGGTCGCCGGCGCGATGACGATCAAGTCGGTCTTCTTTCTTCCGGTCATCGGCTCGATCTTCCTGATCCGTTTCCTTTACGAAAAGGAGAATCGAAAATTTCTAGTCGAGAGCGGCATCCTGGCCGCCGCGGCCGGAGCGGTGGCGTTCGTCGGCATCCTCTGGGCGCACCGAGCGAGCCTCGTCGAGCCGAGATCGCCTTTGGCGTTCCTCGAACGCACCTCCTCGGCAACCCTGGCTCGCCAGGACGTCTCGACCTTCGCCGAATATCTGATGCGGGCGTTGGCGCAGAACTGGCCTTTCTGGATCCTGCTGGGTCTTGGAACGGCTTTGGCCATTTGGCAGGTCGGCAAGGTCGAGACTCGCCGCAACGCCTTGCTCCTTCTCAGCCTTGGGCTGCTCCTGCTGACGCCCTTCGTCTATAGCGAGATCTACCCTTATTTTTATCCGCTCGCACTGGCGCCGGCGGCCGTCATCGTCGGGTTCGGCTTCGAGCGGGTTCGTCAGAACGGCGCGCCTCAAGCCTTCGCGGCCCTGGCCCTGATCTTCATCATGATGACCGCTTGCTGGCTTCGCTCCGCCCCGCAGTCACTCGCCCCACAGCGTCAAATGCTCGCGACCGTGCATGAGCTCTTCCCTAAGCCAGTCCCTTATGTGGACAGCGTGTCGATGGTCTCGTCCTTCCCCAAGAAGGGTCTGTTCATGAGCCGCTGGGGAATGCGGGATTACCGGGCCGCAGGGGTGCCGGTGATGGAGTCGGTGCTCCAGGTCGATCAGCCCCAATTCCTGCTCGACAGCCGAGGTTCGCTCGACCTCGAGCGGCTAGATCCGGAAAAATCTCATCAGCATCCCTTCGGCCTTCATCGGACCGATGCGACGATCCTGAAATCCGCCTTCCTGCGATACTGGGGTCCGCTATACGTTCCCGGACTGAGAGTGGCCGGAGGGAGGGGAACACACCGTGTCTGGATTACCGGAACCTACCGGTTGGCGTCGGCGCGGCCCGTCACGGTCGATGGGCGTGCGCTCTCCCCCGGCCGGCAGATTTTCCTCGCCAGCGGTAATCATCATTTCGCCGCGTCGGCGCCTTTCGCATTGATCGCGGCGCTGCCACCACCGCCGCTCGCGCCGGCGCCGACGCAGCTGTTTCACGACTTCTGAATAATCGAAAAAGGGGGCAATTCTTGACCGTCACCATCATCAACGAGGAATCGGGCCTGGTTACCGTCCGGAGCGACGGCCAGGAGGTTTCCTATCCGATGGCCAGCAGCGAGGCCTTTGCCGCGGCTTCCAAGGCGTGGCTGCGCGCCGGCTGGGACGCGAAGCACGTCTACAGCTTCACCTGGATGGGGCGGCCCATCATCCAGCTTCCCGAAGACATGGTGCGGCTTCAGGAGCTGATATGGATCGAGAAACCGGATGTGATCGTCGAAACGGGGGTCGCCCATGGCGGCTCGCTCATCTTCTACGCCTCCTTGTTCGAGGCGATGGGAAAGGGCCGGGTGATCGGCGTCGATATCGAGATCAGGCCCCACAACCGTCAGGCCATCGAAAGCCATCCGATGTTCCGGCGCATCGAGCTGATCGAGGGCTCCTCGATCGACTCCAAGATCGTCGACGACGTCGGTTCGCGTGTTCGGCCGGGCGAGAAGGTGATGGTGATCCTCGATTCCAATCACAGCCGAGAGCATGTGCTCGGCGAGCTTCGGGCTTATTCCCAATTCGTGGACGTGGGCGGTTATGTCGTGGCGACCGACGGCATCATGCAGGACCTCGTCGGCGCTCCGCGAAGCGCCGGGGATTGGGGCCTCAACAACCCGCAGCAGGCCGCCCGCGACTTCATCGCGGAGGACGATCGCTTCGTTCTTGAAGAACCGGAATGGCTATTTAACGAAGGCGAGGTGCGCGAGCGCGTGACGTACTGGCCGAGCTGCTATGTCCGCCGAGTCCGTTGAAGGAAGGGGGTAGGAAATGAAGGTCGTATTGCTCGCCGGCGGCCTTGGCTCCCGATTGTCCGAGGAAACGCAGCTTCGCCCCAAGCCGATGGTCGAGATCGGGGGACATCCGATCCTCTGGCACATCATGATGCATTATAGCCGCTACGGCTTTTCCGATTTCATCATCTGCCTTGGCTACAAGGGATATTTCATCAAGGAATATTTCGCCAATTACGTGCTCCACCGATCGGACGTGACGGTCGATCTGGGAAGCAACCGGATCGACTATATCCGACCGGAATCGCTTCCTCCCTGGAAGGTCACCCTGGTCGATACGGGCGCCGAGACGATGACTGGTGGCCGGCTCCGGCGGGTGGGGCATCTGCTTGGCGACGAGCCTTTCTGCATGACTTATGGCGACGGCGTCTCGGACGTCGATCTCGACGCTCTGGTGGCCTTTCATCGCCGCTCCGGCCGCGAAGCGACGCTGACGGCGGTTCGGCCACCAGGTCGTTATGGCGCTACGGTTCTCGATGGCGAGCGAGTCACGCGTTTCGAGGAGAAACCCGCCGGCGACGGCGGCCGGATCAATGGCGGGTTCTTCGTCCTCAACCCCAGCGTCGTCGACCGGATCGAAGGGGACGCGACATTGTGGGAAGCCGAACCTCTGGTCGGGCTCGCCCAAGACGGGCAGCTCGGCGCCTTCGTTCATGACGGCTTCTGGCAGCCGATGGACACGTTGCGCGAAAAAAACCAGCTCGAAGCGCTGTGGGCCGGTGGCGCGCCGCCCTGGAAGACCTGGTGACCGCTCCGGATCGGGAATTCTGGGAAGGACGACGCGTTCTCCTCACCGGGCATACCGGCTTCAAGGGCGCCTGGATGGCCGTCTGGCTCCATCGGCTGGGCGCACAAGTGACCGGCTTTGCACTTGCCCCGGAGGGGGAGCCCAATCTGTGGCGCGAGATCGGGGACCGGCTGGCGGTTCGGGAAGTCGTCGGCGATCTCGCCAATCGCGAGGCATTGCGCTCGCTCGTGGCGGATCTTCGACCCTCGATCGTCATCCACATGGCCGCCCAGTCGCTGGTCCGCCGATCCTATGCGCAGCCGGTCGAGACCTTCGCCGCCAACCTGATGGGGACCGTCAATCTGCTCGACGCCCTGAAGGACCGCCCGGAGCTCGAAGCCGCTTTGATGGTCACGACCGACAAGGTTTATGCGAACCTCGACGAGGGTCGCGACTTCGTCGAAGAGGACCCGCTCGGTGGTCACGATCCTTATTCCGCCTCCAAGGCCGCCGCCGAGATCGCCACCAAAAGCTATGCCGAGAGCTTCTTGCGAGATGTGCCGGTGGCGACCGCTCGGGCCGGCAACGTCGTCGGTGGCGGAGACTGGTCCGAAGACCGGCTGATACCCGACGTCTGGCGGGCCATACGCCATGGCAAACCCCTGGTGCTTCGCCATCCGGAGGCGACCCGGCCGTGGCAGCATGTGGTGGATGCCCTTTCGGGTTATCTTCTCTACCTCGAGGCGCTGGCGACGAAGAACGAGCTACCCCGGGCGCTCAATTTCGGTCCCTTGCCGGGGCAGAGCGCGACCGTTGGCGAGGTCGCCGAGATCACGGCGCGGGCGCTTGGAGCGGAGCGCGGCTGGATCCAGGACGAAGCGGCGGGCCCGCGGGAGATGAAGCAGCTTTCGCTCGATCCGTCGAAGGCCATGAATGTCCTTGCCTGGCGTCCCCGACTTCATTGCTACGACGCGATCGGCTGGACGGCAGAATGGTATTCCAGGCACCAGAAGGGCGACGACCCGCTGGCTCTCTGCCTCGACCAGATCGACCATTATGAGGCCCTTTCATGACGAGCCCCGCGACAGAGTTTCCGGCGAGCGAGTGCCAGGGTTGCGGTGCCTTGTTGACCATCACTCTGGTCAACCTCGGCATGCAGCCCCTCGCGAACTCCTATCTAACCCCCGATCAGGCGAATTTGCCTGAGCCGGTCTTCCCGCTCCACGCTCGGGTTTGCGAGCAATGCCTGCTTGTCCAGGTGGACCGCGTGACGCCGCCCGAGACGATCTTCAACGAGACCTACGCTTATTTCTCCTCCTTCTCGGATTCCTGGCTGGATCATTGTCGCCAATATGCGGCCGATATGATCGGGCGCTTCGATCTCGGCCCCGAAAGCCAGGTGGTCGAGATCGCCAGCAACGACGGATATCTGCTTCAATATTTCGCCGAGCAGGGCATTCCCGTGCTCGGGATCGAGCCGGCCGGCAATGTCGCCGCGGCCGCTCGCGCCAAGGGCATCCCGACGGAGGAGAAATTCTTCGGCAGGGACACCGCGACCGAGCTCGCCCAACGCGGCCTGTCCGCGGACCTGATGGCGGCCAAGAACGTCATGGCGCACGTGCCGGACATCCACGATTTCGTCGCCGGGATTCCGATCCTGCTCAAGCCGGATGGGGTCTTCACCGTCGAATTCCCGCACCTGCTCAATCTGATCCGCGAGGTTCAGTTCGACACCATCTACCACGAGCATTTCACTTATCTTTCTCTTCTCGCGGTGAAGAGGATCTTCGAACAACATGGTCTCATCGTCTTCGATGCGACCGAGCAACCGACCCATGGCGGCTCGCTTCGGGTGTTCGCCTGCCGTTCCGGCGCGGCTCACGCGGTGAGCGACAATGTGGAATTTGTCCTTCAGAAGGAACGGGATTTCGGGCTCGACCGAGGCGAGGGCTATCGCGGCTTCGAGGATCGCGTGAAGGCGGTTCGAGCCGGTTTGCTCCAGTTCCTCGAGCACGCTCGCGGCAACGGAAAAACAGTCGTCGCTTATGGCGCTGCCGCGAAGGGAAACACGTTGCTGAACTATTGCGGGGTCGGCACTAATCACATCGCGTTCGCCGTCGACCGCAATCCCGCCAAACAGGGGACGCTGCTGCCCGGCAGCCATATTCCCGTGAAGGCGCCCGAAGCGCTGGCCGATTTCAGGCCCGATTACGTGCTGATCCTGCCCTGGAATCTTCGCGACGAGATCATTGGCCAACTGGCCTCGGTGCGAGACTGGGGCGGGCGTTTCGTCACCGCGATTCCGGAACTGCGGATCGACTGAAATGCAGTTCCGCCCGACCTCGATCCAAGGCTTCGTCATCGTCGAGCTCGAGCCGATCGCGGACGAGCGCGGGGCCTTCGTCCGAACCTTCTGCGAGCGTGAATTCAAATCGGCGGGGATCGACTTCAACGTCGTCCAGTCCAATCTTTCGCTCAACACGCACCGCCACACGTTGCGCGGTCTGCATTTCCAGGAGCCGCCTTATGGCGAGCCCAAGATCGTCTCCTGCGTTAAAGGGCGGATCTTCGATGTGGCCGTCGATCTTCGGCCTGGCAGCTCAACCTATCTTCAGTGGGAAAGCGTCGAGCTGGGGGGAGAGACGGCGCGGATGGTCTTTCTCGCCGAAGGCCTTGCGCACGGCTTCCTGACGCTCGAGCCGGAAAGCGAGGTCCATTATCTGATGGGCGCGGAATATCGGCCGGAACATGCGCGCGGGCTTCGCTGGGACGATCCGGCCCTCGCCATAGACTGGCCGGCGCCTCCGGCGGTGATCTCGGACCGCGATTCCCAATATCCCTTGCTCCGCCCGTCGGCTGACGCGTGAAGCTGCTCGTCACGGGATTTGGCGGAATGATCGGCGGCGCGGTGGCCCGCCTCGCGGCGTCGGCCGGCCATGAAGTTCACGCTGTCGCCCGTCGGCCGGCCGCCAGGACCGACGGCGTCACGGTCCATCAGGTCGATCTGCTCACGGCTAATGCGGGTTCGGAACTGATCGAAGAGCTGCGCCCGACCCATCTGGTTCACGCGGCCTGGGAAACCACCCAGCCCACTTATTGGTCGAGCCTCGTGAATCTCGAATGGATCGCGGCGACCGCCGCGCTTGCCCGGGCCTTTGCCGAATATGGCGGCAAACGCTTCCTCCAGATCGGCTCGTGCGCGGAATATGACTGGAGCGACGGCCAGTGCTCGGAAGGGGTCACCCCGGAACGGCCCACGACTCGATACGGACTCGCCAAGCTCGCCGCCTGGAAGGCCGTCGAGACGGCGGCGTTCGGCGACTTCGAAGCCGTCGAGCCGCGGATATTCTTCGTCTACGGCCCCGGCGAGAACAAGGACCGGCTCATCCCCTATATCTGTCGAAGCCATCGGGACGGCGTGGTTCCCGAATTGTCGAGCGGGCAGCAGGTTCGCGACCTTCTTCATGTCGACGACGCCGCCAGCGCGATCATGGCCGTCGCCGAGTCCGCCCTGGTTGGGGTCGTCAATATCGGCAGCGGAACCCCGCATAGTTTGGGTGACGCCGCCCGAATTCTCGGTGAATGCGCCGGCGCGGCCGACAGCGGCCTTGGGAGACGACCGGACCGGGCCGGCGATCCCGGCCGCCTCGTGCCCGACACGACGCGGTTATTCTCCACCGGGTGGCGACCGCGGGTTCCGCTGAACGACGGGCTTTCCCGGACCTTCTCGCACTGGCTCGAGGATCAGGGCTGAGCCAGGCCTGATCCTTCAAGGGTAAGGAGGCGAACGCCGGCGCAAGCCTTCCTTAACCATATTTTTAACCCTTTCGGACAGACCGCTCCCTTAAGGGGAGGCCGGATGGATATCGCTTTGACGGCAAGGATCAGGCAGCCGCGATCCGAGGGGCTTCGGCTGTTCGAGAACTGGCTGCTTTGCTGGATCGTGCTTCCCAACCTGGCCTACGGGCTGCTGTGGATCATGGGCGGTCCGCCGCGAGCCTTGCCGATCCTGATAACCGGCCTGCTGGGGCTTGCCGCGCATCGTGCCTGGTTCGGCGTCAAATATGCGATCTTCGTGGCAGCAATCGTCGTGTCCGCCCTGTATTTCATCTCGACCTTGTTCACCTTGAGCATCGTCTCGCTTCTTCATTCGCTGCGCTTCGCAGCCGAGCTCAACCCATCGGTGGCGCCGGAATATGTCATCTCCGCCTTCGCGCTCGCGGGTACGTTGGTGGCGGCCTGGTGGCTGCTGCGCCGCCCGACCAGGCTCGTGGAGCTCAAGTGGAAGCTCCTCGCGGTCGCCGCGATACTAATCACAATTTCCCTGGATTCGCTGATGGCGGGGACGACCCGCGGCTCGTACCATCGGGTTCCCGCACCGGACGCCATGTTCACCTCTGCCGTCCAGCGCAGCGGTCTCCAGGATCTGGCGACGGGTGAGCGCCACGTTTTGCTGGTCATGGTCGAAGCGATGGGCCAGCCGGTGGATCCGGCGCTCCGAAGCCGGCTGGTCGACCTGTGGGCCACGCCCGAAGTCCGCGCCCGTTACGAAGTCATCACCGGCGACACCCTGTTCTATGGCTCGACGACCAAGGGCGAGATGCGCGAACTGTGCGGACGCTGGGCCGATTACGACCAGGTCCTGGAACGGAGAGACGAAACCTGCCTGCCATCGGTGCTTGCCGCTCGCGGCTATCACAGCAGCGCCTGGCACAGCTTCACCGGAGGATTCTTCGACCGGACGACCTGGTATCCCAATGTCGGCTTTGAGGAGATGCGCTTCGGTCCGGAAATGATGGAAGCGGGCGCGGAAAAATGCCCGGGCGTGTTCGCCGGCGCCTGCGACCGGGACATTCCCAGCCAGATCGGCGCTGCCTTGCGCGGCGCCGATCAGCCGCAATTCCTCTACTGGCTCACCGTCAACAGCCATTTGCCGGTTCTGAGCAGCGAGAAACTGCATACCGAACATTGCGCGAGATTCGATTCGAACCTCGACCGCGATTTCCCGCAGGTCTGCCGATTGCTCCAATTGTTCGAGCAGAGCGGACGCGAATTGGCGCAGGAAGTCGCCCGCTCCGATTTTCCCGAAACCGACATCTTGATTGTAGGCGACCACCTCCCCCCTTTCTTCGATCGCCAACATCGCAGCCAGTTCGAGCAGGACCGGGTGCCGTGGATCCTGCTTCGTCCGAAGGCCCGGGTTCCTGAGAGGCTGGCCGAGGTCTCGGCTTCTCGCCCCGTTTCCTGATCCCCGAGCCATCGGCGTCGAAGTCGTCGCCTGTTCGGGCTGTTTTCTGCTTGAAAGCGGCTGCGGTCGTGTAAAGGCGGTGCCTTTCCGGCCGCGACTGGAGCGACGGGGGCATGCAGGAAGGCGAATTTCGCAGCCGCAAAGGCGAAGCGAGACCCTGGTGGGAACACCCGGCTCTGCTCGTCTCGCTCGTGCTCGCGAGCATGTTGCCCTTGTTGTGGCCGGACATTCCGCCTTTGCTCGATTTGCCCGGCCACATGGGCCGTTACCGGGTCCAGCTCGACATCGAGCAGTCGGCCGTCCTTCAATATTATTATGATTTCGAATGGGCGCTGATCGGCAATCTGGGCGTCGATCTACTGGTCGAACTGCTGGCGCCGCTCATTGGGCTCGAGCCGGCGGTCAAACTGGTGATCCTCATGATCCCGCCGCTTACCGTCATCGGCCTCCTATGGACGGCCTACGAAGTTCACGGGAGGCTTCCGCCGACGGCCTTTTTCGCGATTCCCTTCGCCTATAATTTTCCGTTCCTGTTCGGCTTCGCCAATTTCTCGCTGTCGATGGCATTGGCCTTGATCGCCTTCGCTTACTGGCTGAGGCTCGGTCGGCTGGGGCGGGTCTGGCTTCGCGCCTTCCTGTTTGTGCCCATCTCCATGGGCTTGTGGGTAGTTCACGCCTTCGGCTGGGGAACTCTTGGAGTCCTTGCCTTCTCGTCCGAACTGGTTCGCCAGTTCGATCGCGGCCACAATTTCTTCTCGTCGGGCTTCCGATCCGGGATCCACTGCCTGGCTTTGGCCCCGCCGGTGGCGCTCGTCTTGTTGTGGCGGAGCGAAGCGTCGGGCGTGACCACGGACTGGTTCAACGCCGACAAGAAGGTCGACTGGATCCTGATGGTCCTTCGCGACCGGTGGGAAGTTTTCGACGTCGGCGCGCTGGCGATCGTCGCTCTCCTACTGCTGTTCGCGATGGTCACTCGGCGGATGGAATATTCGCGCAACCTTGCCGCCTCGGCTCTGTTCCTGACGATCGTCTTCGTCCTGCTCCCGAGGATCGTGTTCGGATCGGCTTATGCCGACATGCGGCTGGCCCCCTATCTGTTCGCGATCGGGATCATCGCCATCCGATTCCCGCCGGTCGCGAGCCATCGCTTCATTGAGGCTTTCGCGATTGCCGCTCTGGCTTTCGTCGGGGCCAGGCTCGGCGGGAATACCGTCAGCGCCTGGCTCTACGACCAAAGCTATGATCGCGAGCTTGCCGCGCTCGAACATGTTCCTCGCGGCGCCCGCCTGGTCAGCTTCGTTGGGCGGCCCTGCGTCGAGCCCTGGGCGATGTCGCGACTGCTTCACCTGCCGGGGATCGCTCTGGTTCGGCGTGAGGCCTTTTCGAACGACCAATGGACGATGGCCGGCGCACAATTGCTTCAGGTCCGCTACCGCGCCGGCTTCCCTTTCATTCGCGACCCCACCCAGATCGTGACTGCCCGCCGCTGCCGAAGGGAGGGATGGCGACCGATCACCCTCGCGCTTTCGAGCTTTCCGCGCGACGCCTTCGATTATGTCTGGCTGATCTCGCCGCCACCCTTCGAAGCCGCGGCCGTCGCCGACCTCCGGCCGATCTGGCGGAGCGGACGAAGCGTGCTCTACCGGGTCGAGAAGATGGCGAAGAGCGAGACTCCGGCCGGAAGCGGCACTCTTCCGACGAAGTGACGCTCGAGCCCGAACACCGCCTTTAACATCCGGTTGAGTGGCGCCGGAGGCAATTTGTCGTCGCTATCCGTCTTGCCCATGGCCTTGCCGATGATCCTGGCGGCGGCTGCGACAGGGAAAAGCAGGCTGTTGAAATAGCCGATCTTGTCGACCTTCAGACCGGCCGCCTCCGCCACCGAGCGCAAGCCGCGGCGGGAGTAACGGCGCTTGTGATGATGCGCCTCGTCGTGCGCACTCCACATCCATTGATAAGCGGGAACCGTCACCAGGATCGAGCCGCCCGGCGCGAGCTTGTCGGCAATGCTCCGCAACGCCGCTTCGTCGCCATCGACATGCTCGAGCACGT
>DAINCA010000023.1:0-17354 GCA_036732645.1 Allosphingosinicella sp. | reverse complement strand
AGCTGCACCGGCGGTTCGGCCGGGTTGAGGCAGGGACCGAGCACATTCATGATCGTCCGAACCTTGAGTGCTCGCCGGACCGGACCGGCGTGAGCGAGTCCGGGATGGTAGGCCGGGGCGAACAGGAAGCAGATCCCGGTCTCGTCGAGCACCCGGCGGGACTGTTCGGCGGTGATCTCCAGTCGGGCTCCGAGCTGCTCGAGCACGTCGGCCGAGCCGCAGCGCGAGCTGAACGATCGGTTGCCGTGCTTGACGATGGGAAGACCGGCGGCGGCAGCGACGAAGGCGACGGCGGTCGAGATGTTGATCGATCCGGATCCGTCGCCGCCGGTGCCGCACGTGTCCGCAAACAGATAGTCCGGACGGGGGAAATCCGCGTCCGCCGATCGCAAGGCACGGCCGGCGCCGATCAATGTCTCGGTCGTCTCGCCACTCAGGCGAAGCGCGATCAGCATCGCGGCGATGGCCGGTTCACTCAATTGCCCGGCGACCAATGCGGAAAAAAGGCATTGGGATTGGTCCGCCGAGAGCGATCCACCCTCATAGAGCCGTTGCAGCGACCGCTCCACCGAGGGCGTCTCAAGCTCGAAATCGGAATTCTCCGGCGCGAACGCCTGGTTCATGTACATCGGTATTTCCTCTCGAAGGCATAAAAAAACCCGCCGGGGGCGGCGGGCCTGCTGTCTGGGACTAACGAAGATCCGATCGGATCTCGGTTACCAGCTACGCCATCGGCCTGCCGCGGGGGAGAAGGTCCGCCACCAGAGCCAAGCCTGAGAAGATGCCGCATGCGCCACCGTCGCCGAAGCGGCGGCCGATGGATCGACAAGACGAGCGAACGCGGTCATGGCCGTCCACATCGTGGAGTAAATGCATGAGGTCAAGCGCAAATGACCCTGCAGCCTCAATGGCTCCGTGCATCTCGCTCTTGCCGGAAAGCGTCGTTACAGGCCGCAAGGCGAGCAAGATCGGCCGGGAGAAAACGAGGCATGGCAAATATTCGCGAACTCGGAAATTCCGGACTGCGCATCCCGAGGCTGGTGCTGGGCGGCAATGTCCTCGGCTGGAATCTGACCGGCGACGAGGCCTTCCGTGTGCTCGACCGATTCGTCGCTGGCGGCGGGACGATGATCGACACGGCCGACATCTATTCGAAATGGGCGCCGGGCAACAAAGGCGGCGAATCGGAGAGCCTGATCGGGGACTGGCTTCGCCGGCGCGGCCGGCGCGACGACGTTCAGATCGCGACCAAGGTCGGCATGGACGAGGGTCTTTCGGCGGCGACGATCGAGCGTGGCATCGAGGCGTCGCTGAGGCGGCTCGGCACCGATCATGTCGATCTCTATTTCTCCCACAAGGATGATCCCGCAACGCCCTTCGAGGAGACCCTCTCGGCCTTCGACAGGCTGGTGAAGGCAGGAAAGACACGGGCCATCGGCGCGTCCCAGATCGAGGCCGAGCGGCTGCAGCAAGCCCTCGAGATCAGCCGCCGCGAAGGTCTCGCGAGATATGAAGTGCTCCAGACGGAATATAATCTGATGGATCGGGCCGCTTATGAAGGTCCGCTTCGGGACGTCGTGGTTCGCAACAATCTCGGCATGGTCGCCTTCTACGGGCTCGCCAACGGGTATCTCACCGGCAAGTACCGCCAGCCCGCCGATCTGGCCAAGAGTCCGCGTGGCGAGCGGTCACGCAAATATATGGAAGGGAAGGGGCCGAAAGTGCTCGCCGCTCTCGATCTCGTCGCGGCCGAGACGGGCGGCACGCCGGCGCAGGTGGCCTTGGCCTGGCTCGCCGCCCAGCCCGGCGTGACGGCGCCCATCGCCAGCGCCACCAGCGTCGAGCAGCTCGAAGAATTGCTTAAGGCGATGGATCTGGAGTTGACCGACGACCAGGTCGCGCGGCTGAGTGCAGCGGCCGACTGACGATCAGCGGCGGGCGAGAACCCCCAGCGAAGCGACGACCATCGCCTCGATAGCGGTCGAGATAGTGGGATCGGGATCCGGCGCCCAGAACGGGCTGTGCAGCGACGGCAAGACGGTGCCGTCCCGCTGGGCCGAATCCCACTGTGCCTGAGGGACGCCGCCGACCCAGAAGATCAGGCTCTCGATATTGCGGTCGGCCAGATAATATTGGCTGAAATCCTCGCCGGCCATGATCGGCCGGACCTCACGGACTCGGTCGGCGCCAAAATGTTCGGTGAAGCGGGCGGCGGTGCTCCGGGTCAGTGCTTCCGTGTTGAGGGTGGCCGGCGTATAATTTTCCTCGATGCTGATCTGCGGCATCCGGTCCTCGGGGATTCCCGCGGCGATCGCCTCGCCGCGCGAGATCCGGGCAATCCCGTCGAGCAATTGCTGGCGTATCTCGGGCGTGTAGCTGCGCACGGTGAGCTGCAGCCGGGCCTCGTCGGAGATGATGTTGTGCTTGGTCCCGGCGTGGAAGCTGCCGACGGTAACCACCGCCGAATCGAGCGGGTCCAGCTCGCGGCTAACCAGAGTCTGGAGGCTGCTGACGATGCGGCTGGCAAGAACGATCGGGTCGCGGGTGGTGTGCGGCGAGGCGCCGTGGCCGCCGACTCCGCGAACGACGATGTCGACGGAATCGACATTGGCGAGGGCCGGGCCGGGCGTGTAGCCTATCGTTCCCGCCGGAAGCATGGCCGAATCGTGAAAGGCGATGACGTGGCTCGGCTTGGGGAAACGCGTGAACAGGCCGTCGTCGAGCATCGCCTTCGCGCCGAGCCCGACTTCCTCGCCGGGTTGGCCGATCATGACGAGGGTGCCTGACCATTGATCCCGAAGAGCGGCCAGCCGGCGAGCGGTGCCCATCCAGGCGGTCATGTGGGTGTCATGACCGCAGGCGTGCATGACTCCGCTCTCGACGCCCGCGCTGCTCGTCGCCCGAACCCGGCTCGCGAAGGGCAAACCGGTCTGCTCCTCGACCGGAAGCGCATCCATGTCTGCGCGCAAGAGGAGCACCGGCCCCGGGCCGTTTTCCATCACCGCGACTACGCCGGTGCCGCCGACTCCTGTCGTGACATTAAACCCAAGGCGCCGCGCTTCCTCGGCCATCTTCGCCGCGCTTCGGGTCTCCTGAAGGCTCAATTCCGGATGCGCGTGAAAATCGCGATAGATTTCGAGCAGCCCCGGCATGTCCTGCCGGATCGACTGGCGAAGGTCCTGGGCAAAGGCGGTGCCGCTCATGACGCTGGCCATTAGCACGGCCGCGAGCATTTTCATCCGCATCGATAACCTTTCCATTCAGGAGGCGCGTGGAGTGAGCTCGATCACGTCGAGCAAGGATTCGAAATAAGGCGACGGGAAGGCCAGCCGCCAGCGACGCTCGCCGACGCGCTCGACCAGAGCCGCCATGTCGCGTTCGCGGTCACGGCCATATTGGAGAGCGCCGGTCTCGTCGCCGAGCTGGAGCGTCCCGAGGAAAATAGAACGCCGGTCGCTGTCCGGAAGAATGACGCCGATCGGCCGCTGCGAGCCGCTGAGCTTGTTGAAGGTCACGACTCCGTCGTCGACGCCGATCCGGCATCGAAAGGCTGGATAAGCGACATATTCGAGGCCGCCGCTCCCCTGGCTGCCGAGCTTGATCGTTCGGCAATCATAGTCGCCGGGCGGCGGCAGCGGCTCGGTAAGCGCCGCATCGGGCTCGAGCAAAACGCCTTCACGGTCGATCGCCGCCCCATGGCCCGCAGCCCGCGCGCGATCGAGCGCCCTTAGCCACGTCGTTCGCCAGCCGCGCAGGCGCTCGCGATCGGCCTCGGTAGCGACGTTGCGCCATCCGGCCGATTCCCTCGCGGCCGGCACCGGCTCCAGAGGGACAGCGCATCCGGAGACGGAAAAAGCCAGCAAGGCGACAGGAAGAATTAAGCGGATCACAGCTTTGGAAGAGTCACGCCGCGCTGGCCCATATATTTGCCGGCTCGATCGGCATAGCTCACCTCGCAGGGCTCGTTGCCCTGCAAAAAGAGGAACTGGCATGCGCCTTCATTGGCATAGACCTTCGCCGGGAGCGGCGTTGTATTGGAGAATTCCAGGGTGACATGACCTTCCCAGCCGGGCTCGAGCGGAGTCACGTTGACGATGATCCCGCAGCGGGCATAGGTCGACTTGCCGAGGCAGATGACGAGCACGTCGCGCGGGATCCGGAAATATTCCACCGTCCGCGCCAAAGCGAAGCTGTTGGGCGGGATTATGCAGACGTCGGTCTTGCGGTCTACGAAGCTGTTGGCGGCGAAATCCTTCGGGTCGACGGTGGCCGAATCGACGTTGGTGAAGATCTTGAATTCGTCTGCGACGCGCGCGTCATAACCATAAGAGGACAGGCCGAAGCTGATGCAGCCTTCGCGGCGCTGAGCCTCGACGAAGGGCTCGATCATTTTCTGGCCGAGCGCCTGCTCGCGGATCCAGCGGTCCGAGAGAATCGCCATCAGTCGCGGCCTCCGCTTGCGATCGGTCCGCCGCAGCCGGTGAGTTCGCGTCCCGAAAGGCGAACCCGGACATGGTCTTCGTAGATCCGGCTGCCCGAGCCGGTGCAGGGACCCGGCCGCGCCTGGACGCTGATCACGGCTGCGCCTTCGGCAGACTCCCAGGTTCGGAACGCTCCGTTCACCACCGGAAGCACTCTCGGGAAGGAGAAGCTCTCGAGGGCCCCGTCCGCGCGGCCGCCTTCGTCGCCAAGGGTAAGAACGATCCGGTCGTCGCCGATCGATACCATCCAAAACGGATCGGCGCCGAGCGCAGAGTAACGAACCGTGCCGACGGGGCTGTAGACTTCGGGCTGGGTGGCGCAGGCGGCGGTCAGGGCCAGAGGCAAACAGAGGAATAGGAGACGCTTCATCCTGCTCTGGATGGCGGGGCGGCGCCGTGCGAGTCAACTGCCGTCGTCGACTGCTTGATATGAAGGACGCAGATCAGGGTGAAGAGGCGGCGGGCCGTGTCGAAATCGACGTCCACCTTCCCGTCCAGGCATTCGACGAGGAGCTCGGCCGCCTCGTTGTGGAGCCCGCGACGGGCCATGTCGATCGCCTCGAGCCCATTGGGATTTCCGGAGCGGACGGCGCGGAAGTAGGAATCGCAGATCTGGAAATAATCGCGAATGGGCCTGCGGAACCGGGCAAGCCCGATCCGAATCGTCCCGAGCGGCTCGCCTTCTGAGTCCATCAGTTCGATCGCGAGTCGCGATTCCTCGACTCGAAGACGAACCCGGAAGGGGCCTTCATGGCCGACAGGGTCGAAATGATTCCTTTCGAGCAGGTCGAAGATCGCGACCTTCCGCTCCTGCTCGATATCCGGGTTGCGCTTGAGGATCGATCGCTCGTCGAGTTCGATGTCGATGATCCGCGGCTCGCCCATAGCGAGCTGTTAGCGGGTGCAGCATATTCGCGCCACCGCAAAGACTTTCATTGCGTGGCAAAGATTTGCGAGATTTCCACAGTTCACTCCACGGAAGTCTGGAGACCGCCCCTACCGCCCACCGGCCGGGACGGGTAGGGTCCGGCTCATGGTACAGACACTGGCTTTGGTCGACGCGCCGGCGATCGGCACGCAGTCGCTGCCGCACAACGTGCAGGCGGAAGCGGCCCTGCTGGGCGCGTTGATGATCGACAATCGAATCGCCGAAGACGTCCAGCTCAAGCTCCGGCCCGAGCATTTCTTCGAGCCGCTTCACGGCCGGATCTTCGAACAGATACTTCGGATGCTCGACAAGAATATGGTGGCCAGCCCGGTCACTCTGCGGCCCTTGTTCGAAGCCGACGAGGAGATGAAGGAGCTGGGCGGCCCAGCTTACCTTGCCCAGCTCACCGGCAGCGGCGCATCGATCATCGGCGCCCGCGATTTCGCCGGACAGATATACGATCTGGCCTTGCTTCGAGCTTTGGTTGGGGTCGGCCGCGAGATGGTCGAAGGCGCCCTCGACACCAGCGACGACGTCGATCCCAAGGGACAGATCGAAGCGGCCGAAGCGGCGCTGTATCGGGTAGCCGAAGAAGGCAGCGGCGAAGGCTCGGTCAAGACCTTTGCCGCCGCTACTCGGATGGCGGTCCAGATCGCGGAAAAGGCGCTGAACAGCGGCGGCGGCCTGTCCGGCATCACGACCGGTCTGGAAACGATCAACGCCAAAACCGGTGGCCTTCACAGTTCGGATCTCATCATCCTCGCCGGACGGCCGGGCATGGGCAAGACCGCACTGGCCACCAATATCGCCTTCAACACCGCGCGCCGATACCTTCGCGACATGGAGGATGGAATCGCTCCGGAGAAGTCCGCCGGCGCCGGAGTCGGCTTTTTCAGCCTCGAAATGTCGGCCGACCAGCTCGCCACCCGAATTCTTGCCGAGCAATCCGGGATCAGTTCCGAAGCCCTGCGCATGGGGAAGATCAGTCAGCAGGACTTCCGCAACCTCGCCCGAGCGGCGGCGGAGCTCGAAACCCTGCCTTTCTACATCGACGACACGCCCGGCCTCACCATCGCCGCCTTGCGGACTCGGGCCCGGAGAATGAAAAGGCAGCGCGGGATCGGTCTGGTGGTCGTCGATTATCTCCAGCTGCTTCAGGGTACCGGCAAAGGCGGCCACGAGAATCGGGTCCAGGAGATTTCCGAGATTTCCCGCGGACTGAAGACCCTCGCCAAGGAGCTGAGCGTCCCGGTGCTGGCGCTCTCCCAGCTGTCGCGACAAGTCGAGCAGCGCGAAGACAAGAGACCCCAGCTCTCCGACCTTCGCGAATCCGGCTCGATCGAGCAGGACGCCGACATGGTCTGGTTCGTCTATCGCGAGGAATATTATCTCGCCTCCCGCCAGCCGGCCGACGACCACGTTGATTTCCAGAAATGGCAGGAGGAGATGGCGCGCGCTTACGGAATCGCCGAATTGATCATCGGCAAGCAGCGCCACGGCGCCACCGGCAAGGTGAAGATGAAGTTCGAGGCGAAGATCACCCGATTCTCTGATCAGATAGACGATGTCTATCTGCCCGAAGCGCGGGGCTGATCGAGCGGCAACCAGTCCCGGAGTTCAGCCTTCGATATTGGCGGCATCCAATGGGTCGGCCAGTCCGACCGAAATCGCCGCCCTGACATTGTCCGACTCCGAGCTGGTCACCGGATAAGCGCAGTAATCTGCGGCGTAATAAGCGCTTGGACGATGATTGCCCGACAGGCCGATACCGCCGAACGGTGCCTTGGACGGTGCGCCGTTGGTCGGCCCATTCCAGTTGATCACGCCGGCCCGGACGTTGGCCCAGAACCGTTCATAATGTTCGGGCGAGCCACCGACCAGCGACGCGGCAAGTCCATAACGGGTGGCATTAGCCTCGACGATGGCGGAATCGAAATCGGTCACCCGGATCACCTGCAGGACCGGCCCGAACAATTCGGCGTCAGGCCGGCGCTGGACGTCGGTGACGTCGACCAGGGCCGGAGTCAGGAACGGCCGAGCATCAGATTTCCGATCGAGCCGACGAATGGCCTGGGCGCCATGGCCGAGGAGGTCGAGATAGGCCTCCTGAAGCGCGTCGGCCGAATCATTGTCGATCACGGGGCCCATGAACGGGGCAGGATTCGCATGGGGATGGTCGACGATGATCCGATCGATCAGGGCGCAAATGGTGTCGATCAGCTTCTGGTGACGGCCTTCCTGGACGATCAGCCGTCGGGCCGCGGTGCAGCGCTGGCCGGCGCTCAGAAAGGCCGACTGCACGGCGATGGCGGCCGCGGCATGCATGTCCTTCACGTCCCACACCACCAGAGGGTTGTTGCCGCCCATCTCCAGCGCAAGGATCTTGTGCGGTGAATCGGCGAACTGGCGGTTGAGTGCGATCCCCGCTTTGGCCGAACCGGTGAAGAGCAGGCCATCGAGCCCCGGATGGGCCGCGAGCGCCTTGCCGACGTCGGGTCCGCCCTGGACGCAGCCGATTACGTCTTCCGGGACTCCGGCTTCGTGATAGAGGGCACACAGAAACTCGCCGACCGCCGGTGTCTTCTCGCTCGGCTTGAACACGATGGCATTGCCGGCGAGCAGTGCCGGGACAATGTGGCCATTGGGCAGGTGGGCCGGGAAATTATAGGGGCCGAGCACGGCGAGGACGCCGTGCGGCTTGTGGCGCACGGCGACCCGGGTCGTCATCTCACCGTCCAGCCGGCGTTGCGGGGTCCGGTCGGCGTAAGCCGCGATCGAGATCTCGACCTTGTTGATCACCGCCTCGACCTCGGTCCGCGCTTCCCAGAGCGGCTTGCCGGTCTCCCGCGCGATCAGATCGGCGAACGGCACGATTTTCGCGCGGGCGGCATTGGCGAAGCGGCGAAGAGTCTCGACGCGGACCGCGAAGGGCTTTGCCGCCCACGCCGACCAGGCCGCACGGGCGGCTTCGATCCGAGCATTGGGATCACCGGTCGTCCCGGTCCACAGGACCGCGCCGGTCGCGGGTTCAATCGAGGTGAGGGCTTCGGACACGTGACGCACTCATGACGGCGATGCCGGAATTTTCAAGCGTCTGCGCCATTACTCGCGCGCAGCGCCTCCCCCATCCGCCGAACCTCGGAGATCTTGGCGTTCAGCCCGGTCCAGTCGTCCTGTTCGTCGATCCGCGACCAGAGCGTCTCGACCTCTTCGATATGCATCGAGCAGGGCTCCGAATCCGCCCAGTAATCATGGTCGAGCGCGCCTTCCGATGCCGGATATTGGTTGATGAGTGAACGGAAAAGCTCGAAATCCTCCCCGTCATAGATGGCGTCGGCGGGCGACGGTCCTCGGCGGTTCCCGCCGCGCCAGTCGAAGAAGAAGCGGTCGATCTTCACGGTCCGCTTAGCAAGCGCTTTCTCGATCGCCACCAGCAGCTCCATGTCCCTCTCTTCCTCCTGCGGCAGGATGGCGAGGCGGCGGAATATCTTCTCGCAAAGCGCCTTCTGGAACTGTTCCGGGAAGGTCTCGAGGGCCGGTGTAAGGACATCCGCCTCCGCAATCAGCCGAAGCGATTGGGCCAACTGGACCACGTCCCAATGGATCGCTTCGGGCTGACGGCCGAAACTGTAGAGGCCGAACTGATCGAAATAAGCGGCGGTGAAGTGGCCGTCCCATTCCGGCGTCCATCGCCACGGTCCGTAATCGAAGCTTTCCGCGGTGATGTTGATATTGTCGCTGTTGAGGACGCCGTGGACGAAGCCCGCTGCGATATAGGAAGCGGCGAGCCGTGCCGTGCCCGCAACGACATGGCCCAGCAGCCTTGCCGGACCGTCGTCCCCGGCTTCCTCCCCGAAATAGGTCTCGAGGCAATAATCGGTGAGCCTGCGGATATTGTCCGGCTGGTCGAGAAAGGCGAGGCGCTGAAAAGTGCCGATTCGGATATGGCCGTGGCTGAGGCGGACGAGCACGGCGGATCGGGTCGGCGACGGCTCGTCGTTGCGGTCGAGCGCCTCGCCCGTCTCGATAAGTGAGAAGGTCTTGCTCGTCTCCACGCCCAGTGCTTCGAGCATTTCGGTCGCGAGGACCTCGCGGACGGCTCCCTTGAGGGTCAGCCGACCGTCGCCGAAACGGCTGTAGGGGGTTTGACCCGACCCCTTGGTGCCGAGATCGAGGAGTCGACCGGCGCAGTCTCTCAGCTGAGCGAAAAGGAAGCCGCGGCCGTCGCCAATGTCGGGATTGTAGGAGCGGAACTGGTGCCCGTGGTAGCGCAACGCCAGCGGCTGGGGGAGATTGTCGGCGAGCGGCTCGAAGCGGGCGAAATGCCCGACCCAGGCGTCGTCGTCGAGGTCCGCCAGTCCGACTGCCGGGGCCCAGCGGTCGTTGCGGAAGCGAACGATCGCCTGAGGAAAATCCGCCGGCCGGACCGGATCGTAGAAATCATCGCCCAAAGCGAGGATCGCTGGATCTGGCCGATAGGGTGACGGAATGGGAAGTGCGGACACTCAGCTAGAAGCTTTGGCGCGCGTGCCGGTTCCTACTGGGCTTCGAGGATCGTTGCAGTGAAGGCGAGCGACAGGAACCAGAAGGTTGCGGCAAGAATCAGGATCATCAGGGTCCGCAGCTTGGACATTCGCGGCGCCCTCGCCGGCGTTTCGGGCGCGGCAACTTTCGGCGATTGCCCGACCGGCAGATCGATCGAGCCATCCGGCTGAAGAATGAGATCGGGGCCGGTCGCGTGGCGGAGGAGAATTCCACTCCCTTCAGCCGGGACGGAAGCGTCGGGAAGATAACCGTTGCGGGTCAGCTCACGAAGCTTGTCGAAGACCAGTGCCTCGCCCGCCAATGCCCGTGTTTCCCTTTCCTCATCCTGCCGAAACATCGCCATGCCCATCGAGACTCTCCCAGTGATCTATTCCATTAATACGGTTAAGCCCCTACCGCACAAGTCTTTTGTTACCTGACATGAGGGAATTTGCGCTGACTCCCTTTCTGTCGATAAGGGGAGGCCTCACGGGGGGTTCGATATGGCCGAATGGTCTGACGGTTACTGGCAGTCGAGCGACGGCCTTCGGCTCCATTACCGCGATTATGCCGGTGACGCCTCCCGGCCACCGATCCTCTGCTTGCCGGGTCTGACCCGCAATGCGCGTGATTTCGAGGGCGTGGCCGATCGCCTGGCCGGCAAATGGCGGGTCATCTGCGTCGACCTTCGGGGCCGCGGCGGCAGTGAATATGCGCGCGATCCGATGAGCTACAGCCCACTTGTCTATGTCCAGGACGTGGAGGCGTTGATCGCCGACCTGCGGCTCGAGCTTTTCATTCCGTTCGGAACGTCCCTCGGCGGACTGATTACCGTCCTACTGGCTCTGGCCGGCAGGGAACGCCTTGCCGGTGCGCTGATCAACGATATCGGCCCGGTCATCGAGGAACGGGGACTCGAGACCATCCGATCCTATGTCGGGCGCGCGCGCGACTGGCCGACCTGGTTGCACGCCGCCCGATATTTGGCCGAGGCCCAACATGATCGCTATCCCGAATGGGAGCTGGACCAGTGGCTCGCTTTTGCGAAGCGGCTTTGCAAGCTCACGCCCAATGGCCGCATCGTGCTCGACTATGACATGCGAATCGCCGAACCCTTCAAGCAGGCCGGCGCCGAGACTGGCTTCGATCCCTGGCCCGCCTTCAGGGCGCTTTCCGGCAGGCCCACATTGCTGGTCAACGGTGGCATATCCGATCTTCTCAGCCCGGCGACCGTCGCCCAGATGAAGAAGGAGATTCCGGGCATGGAGAGCGTCACTGTGCCCCGCGTCGGCCACGCTCCGACGCTCGAGGAGCCGGAGGCGGCCGAAGCCATCGACCGCCTCCTGGAACGGATCGAAACGAACCTTAGAGGCTGAGCCTCAAAGCGAGGAATCCGGCCAGCTCGTTGCCCTCGTCCTGACCGATCGTGCCGGTGGCATTGGCCTGTAGACTGACGGTTCGGCCGAGGTCGAGGTTCACGCCGCCGGTCAGCCGCCCGTAAATCTCGTCGGAACGGCCGGGTACGGCCCATTGATTGACGATTCCGGGTGCCGCGGTGAGCGCGTAGCGAATGGTTCGGGGATCGTCGTCGAACTGACGCTCGACCGAGGCAGAGGCGTACGGCCGCACGGCGAGACCTTCCACATCCATGCTGCCGCGGACCTCGATCCCCGCATTGCCCGTCAGGCTCGTCAGTTCCTGATCCTGGACGTTGAGCGTCAGGACCGGATCTCCGGTCTCGGTATAGCCATCGAGATCGGCCTCGGCATAACGTACGCCGACGACCGGTCCGATCCGGGCGCCGCCGAAGCCGAAGAGATAGCCGGCCTTCGCGCCGGCGCTCATCACTTCGCCGTTGGTGCGGCCGTCGATCTGGTCGATCACGGCCTCGCGCTCGATGTCGAAATCGATCTCGCCGTAGCTGGCATAACCTTCGACGAAGGCACCGCCGCCGGACCAGCCAGCGTAAATCCCGCCCTGCCAGCCGGTCGCCTCGGTCCTGGCGGTGCTCGTGCCCATGTCAGCCTCGCCGCGGGAGTAATTGACGGCGCCGCCGATCACGAGCCCGGCCCCTGAATATTCCACGCCGCCGGAAACGCCGCTCGTGTCGAGATCGTAACTGTAACTGGTCTGGGTGGGGTCGCGGTCGGCGGTGGCGCTGTTGCCGGTGGCGAAGAAGCCGATCCGGCCGTCGCCTCCGGAGCCGAACCGGGCGTCGGAGAGATCGAGCCGGCCCAACAGGGTCGAGCCGAAAGAATTAGCGGCCTGGAGACCGATTTCGCCCTGGGACTCGAGCTGAAGGGGCGCTTCGAGCTGCCGGACTGCGTAGCGGCCGACGATGGCGAAGCCCGCCGAAGTGAGGTGAACCTGATCGACGTAGAAGAGATACTGGCCAAGCAATTCGGGATTGGTGGTGACGCAGGAAATTGGGCAGGCGCCGCTGCTGACCAGGCCGAAGGCGGCAAGGTTGTTCTCGACGACATCGCCGATCAGGTTGAGATCGAGATAGTTCACGATCACGCCCTGGTCGGCGAAATTGGCCAGAGACGTCTTCATTCCATTGTTGAACGCGGTCGCATAGGCCGTTCCGACCGCGGCCACCGGAAGCCCACGGACTTCGGGCAACCTGCCGACGTCGCCCGCCAGGAAGGTGATGTTCTGTGCCCCGGCATTGACCAGAGCGTTGAGCCCAGCCGTCGCCTCGGCGACCCGAACACTCGCCTGGGCCGGGGCCCCCGCGATGAGGCCGGCAATCTGTGTCGTCGTCGGGGTGAGACCCAGGCTCCGCTCGTAGGCGCGCGCGTCATTGCCGCCGATCGAAACGACGACGAGGTCATCGGAATCGAATGAACCGCTGACCCGGGGGAAGGCGGCTGGACCGCCACCGGCGAGGAACGACTGATATTCGGTGACGAAACCCGGAATTCCCGGCCCGTTGATATTGCCATTGCCGGTGAAGGCGCCGCCGATCGCGAAATTGTCGACCGGCACGCCCAACAGCAGCGCCATCGTGTCGACGAAATTGGTGCCGTTCGAAAATCGGCCGTTGGGATAGACTGCCGGCCTCGGGATACCGATCAGCTCGAAGAGATTGCCGTCATCCGCATAGGAATCGCCGAAGGCGACGATGCGGTCGACCTTCTGCGCCGACGCCGGAGCTGCGGCCAGAAACGCCGCGGCGGCTGCAGAAGCCAACAGGAATGCCTTGGAATCCTTCATTTTCTACCCTCCCCGGTAAGTAACATCATTGTCAGCAGGAATAAGCGAAAAGCGAGCCTGCGCAAGCGCGTAGATACGAGTTCTGGCTTCTGCGGCGGTGCCTTGAAGCCATCGGCCGGCCGGCGCGTTCATAGCGCATCGGCGGTGGCGCATGAGCTTTGCGTGCGAACCTTAATGCTCTAATAGGCTGCGCTTTCTGACCTGGAGGAATGATGTTCAAGGGGATTAGCCCGATCCGATACGCGGGCCGTGAAGTGCTGCCGCTGATCGAAGGCGGAAAAGGCGTCTCCGCGACGAACCATCTCAGCTCCGGTGCCTGGGCGGCGGCGGGCGGCATCGGCACGGTGTCCGCCGTCAACGCCGACAGCTACGATCCGGAAGGGAAGATCATCCCTCAGGTCTATCACGCTTTGACCCGTCGCGAACGGCACGAGGAGCTGGTCCGGTACGCGATCGACGGCGCGGTTCAGCAGGTCCAGCGCGCCTATGAAATCGCCAATGGCCGAGGCGCGATCAACATCAACGTGCTTTGGGAGATGGGCGGCGCCCAGCGCGTGCTGCACGGGGTTCTGGAACGTACAAGGGGGCTGGTGTCCGGAGTGACCTGTGGCGCCGGAATGCCTTACAAATTGAGCGAGATCGCCTCGTCATATGGCGTCTCCTATTTGCCGATCATCAGCTCCGCGCGCGCCTTCAGCGCGCTTTGGAAACGCGCTTATTCCAAGGCCGCCGAATGGCTGTCGGCCGTAGTTTATGAGGATCCCTGGCTTGCCGGCGGTCATAACGGCCTCTCCAATGCCGAAGACCCGCTTCAGCCGCAGGACCCTTATCCCCGGGTCAAGGCGCTTCGCGAAACCATGCGCAGCGGCGGCATTTCCGACGACGTGCCGATCGTCATGGCCGGCGGCGTCTGGAACCTGAAGGAATGGGAGCATTGGATCGACAATCCGGAGCTCGGTCAGATCGCCTTTCAGTTCGGGACGAGGCCGTTGCTCACCAAAGAAAGCCCGATTCCCGAAGAGTGGAAGCAAAGGCTGATGACCCTTGAGGATGGCGACATCCTGCTCCACCGCTTCTCGCCCACCGGTTTTTATTCCTCGGCGGTGCGCAACACCTTCCTTCGTGCGCTCGAGGCGCGCTCGCAGCGCCAGATCGCGTTCACCAAGGAGGCGCTCGGCGACCATAGCTTCCAGCTCGACGTCGGGGTCGGCACCAAGAAGAATTTCTGGGTGACCAAGGGCGATCTCCTGCACGCTCGCCAATGGTATGCGCAGGGTTTCACCGAAGCGCTCAAGACACCGGACGAGACACTGGTCTTCGTGACGCCCGAGGAAAAGCACTGGATCCGCAAGGACCAGGCCGACTGCATGGGCTGCCTCTCCCAGTGCGGCTTCTCGTCATGGGCCGACAATGAGAAGAACAGCACCGGCCGGCTCGCCGATCCGCGCAGTTTCTGCATCCAGAAGACGCTTCAGGACATCGCCCATGGCGGCCCGGTCGACGAAAATCTCATGTTCGCCGGCCATTCCGCCTTCCGGTTCAAGTCCGATCCCTTTTACTCGAACGGGTTCGTTCCGACCGTGAAGCAACTCGTCGAACGCATCCAGACGGGTTATTGAGCGGCCGTGAAGTCGGGCCTCTTTCGGCGGGGATTCGCAGTTCTGCTGGCCATTTCGGCGGCGGTCTCCGTTTCTGTGGCCGACGCTCAGCGACCGCGCGAGACGCCTTATTGGGCATCGATCTCGGCCGGGCGCGCCATGATGCGCACCGGGCCGGGCCGCAACTTCCCGGCCACATGGCTCTACGTCCGACCGGATCTGCCGATCCAGGTGCTCGAGGTGTACCAGACCTGGCGCAAGATTCGGGATCCCGATGGCACTGTTGGCTGGATGATGGTCCAGTTGCTCAGCGATACGAGGACGGCCATCGTCCGCGGCGGTTCGCCCGAACCCCTGCATGAGGATCCGGACTCGTCCTCGCCGATCCGGTTTCGCGCCGAGCCCAACGTGGTCGGGCGGATTTCGCGTTGCAGCGACGGCTGGTGCTTCTTCGACGTGCGCGGGCGCAACGGTTATATTCGCGCCGATCGGATCTGGGGTGTGGACCCCGGCGAGAGAGTGCGATGACGGGAAATTCGATGCGGATCCTCACTCTCGCCGACTTCACGCCGAGGCTCGGAACCGGGTTCGAAATCGCGCTTGAAGGGGGCAGGCTGGATCTGAAGCTGCAGGCCGCGCAGGAATTGCCGTCGATGGGACGAACCGGCGGCTCGTTCCGGCTCGAGTTCATTGGCCCGGCCCAGCCGACGCTCCCGCAAGGCACCTATCCATTCCGTTTCGGCGACGACGCCGTCGGCATTTTCATCGTGCCGATCGGGCAGGAGCCTCGCGGCACGCGTTACGAGGCGATCTTCCTCTGATCGTACTGGAGGTTCGCCCAAGCCTGATTCAATTGGGCGGGACGATCGCACGGTCGAGCGCCGGCAAAACGCTTGGCTCCGGCTCCGTCGGCGCCTGACCGTCCCGGATTTGCTGGAGCTCCCTTTGGGTATGTTCTTCCAGCTCGCGCCATTGCGCTCGCGTTTGACACATTCTCGGCCCCGGCAGGCGCGAGCCTAAGGTGGGCTGACGCTCGCGGCGGCAGACGATCTGACTGTCGCGATTTTCGGCGCCGGCGACGGCGGCAGCCGGAAGCGAGGGCGTGGTGAGCGCAACGGCAAGCGCCGCATAAAGCACGTTACGAGGCATGATCTGGTCCCCAAGTAACTGAGCGGACTCAGAATATCACCGCAACGGCTTCGCGTCCAACGTCTCTGACTTCACCCGGAATGGGCGAAAGACGGCGTTCGGCACATGATCGGTAGCGGGCGACAGAAAGGCCGGCGGCTTATCGAGCCACCGGCCTGGGTTCATCCTGCTCCGGTTAACCGGAAATGGGTTCAGGCGGGGCCGCCTGCCGTGAGCGATCCGGCCGGAGCCTCGTTCGGCGCCTGGCCGTCCCGGATCTGCTGCAGTTCGCGTTGCGTATTCTCCTCGAGCTCGCGCCACTCGGCGCGGGTCCGGCAGGTGCGCTTGGCGGGAATTCGGGTGCCGACATTATGTTCGCGATCGGATCGGCAAACCGTCTGGTCGTCCCGATTGTCGTCAGATACGAACGCTAAAGCAGGCATCGGCGCGGCAACTAACGCGGCGAGAACCGCGGACATCAATAAGTGACGCATTGAGAATCTTCTCCCTGGGAAGGCCGCGATTAACATGGCAAGTCATTGAAATCAATCGAGACCATGAGTTCCGATCACCCCATCGTCGGAATGACGAACGCATTCTCGCCGGTCGCGCTGCCGTCGGGCCAGCGCTGGGTAATCTTTTTCAGCTTCGTCCAGAAACGGACACCCTCCGGACCGTGCTGGTCGATGTCGCCGAACCCGCTGCGCTTCCAGCCACCGAACGTGTGATAGGCGACCGGTACCGGGATCGGCACGTTGATCCCGACCATTCCGACATTCACTCGATGGGCGAATTCGCGCGCCGCATGGCCGTTCCGGGTGAAGATAGCGACGCCGTTGCCATATTGATGCTCGCTCGGCAGCCGGACCGCTTCCTCGAAGCTGTCCGCCCTCAATATCTGCAGGACCGGCCCGAAAATTTCCTCCTGATATGAACGGAAATGGGGCTTCACATGGTCGAACAAGGTGGGGCCGATGAAATAACCGTCCTCGTGACCCTGGAGCGAGAAGCCGCGGCCATCGATCACCAGTTCGCCGCCTTCGTCGGCACACATCTGGATGTAGTTTTCGATCCGCTGGCGATGGGCCGCGTTGACGACCGGACCATAATGCGCGTCGGCATCGGTCGAGATCCCGACTCGAAGCTTGTTGATGGCCGGGATCAGCGCTTCGCGAAGCTCGTTGGCCGTCTTCTCGCCGACCGGGACGACCACCGGCAGCGCCATGCAACGCTCGCCGGCAGAGCCGAAGGCGGCTCCGGCAAGGTCGTTCACGACCATGTCGAGATCGGCGTCGGGCATGACGATGCCGTGATTCTTGGCGCCGCCGAAGCCCTGGACGCGCTTCCCGTTCGCGGTCCCCCGCGAATAGATGTAATGCGCGATGTCGGAGCTTCCGACGAAGCTGATCGCCTTGATCTCCTCATGATCGAGGATGGCGTCGACCATCTCCTTGTCGCCGTGGACGACATTGAGAA